>JAIRQB010000045.1 GCA_031256695.1 Elusimicrobiota bacterium
AAATAAAAATAAATTTGAAACATCATCCTTTCTTGTTAAAAATCTACTTGGCTATGCAAAAAGTAGACGATAAAAAAATAGTCTTTAGAGGCAGTTGGAATATGGGGTATACCTGCAATTTAAAATATATTTGCGAAAAATTATTAGAGAACAAGATAGATTGCGAAATTGTATTTTTGGTAACCAATCCTAAGATGATAAGCAAAGAAATATTTGCCGATACCGGAGCCGCGCACCGCTTTGACGAAACAGATAATGAAGGCGAAGGCAAGAAATGCAAAATTAGATTTGGAACTATAGGAACTCCTTTGTCGTTTGCTGAATTGTCTTCGGCTAAAGTTATCATCTCAAATACATATTTATATACGGAAATCGACAAAGGCTGGCGAAAAAAGAAAAACCAATACTATATTCAAACTTGGCATGGGTCATTAGGCATAAAAAGACTTCAATCAAATTTACTAAAAATCAAAAAAAGGGATTATAAAATCAAACAGTTGGAAACAAGTTATACAGATTGCCTATTGTCAAATTCAGATTTTGAAAGCGCGGTTTTTAAACAAGAATGGAATTATGAAGGCAATCTATTGCTTTCAGGTCATCCCAGAAACGATATTTTCTTTGAAACAGAGGAACGCAAAAAACGCATAAAAAAGGAAGTGTATTCCCGTTTCCAGTTAGAAAGCAATGTCAATCTTGTTTTATACGCTCCGACATTTAGAGATGATAAAAGATTTGATAATTATGATTTAGATGTTGAAGGGCTTTTATCTGCTTTAAAGAGCAAATTCGGAGGAGAATGGATTTTGGCGATAAGGATTCATCCTAACTTGTTAAATTATGCAAATTATATTTTCAACTTTGGAAGGAAAGTATTAAACGTTTCTTATTACGGCGATATGCAAGAACTTCTGTCAGTTTCCGATGTTTTAATAACAGATTATTCCTCCTGCATTTTTGACTTTATGCTGAGTAAAAAGCCAGGTTTTATTTTTGCGACTGATATTGATAAATACAATGATGAACGCAGTTTTTATTACAAACTTGAAGATACGCCTTTCCCAATTGCTCAAAACAACGGCGAACTCGCCGAAAATATCAAAAACTTTGACGGCAATAAGTATAAAGCAGAAATAGATTTGTTTTTAAAAGGCAAAGGCTGTATTGAGGATGGGAAGGCGGCTGAAAGAATAGTTGAACTGATTAAAAATGTCCTTGATAATAAAATTTGAAGGAAGGACTTCGGCTCTAAATTTTTAATTATTAGGAAACGTTTATGCCAAAAATTTCAATAATAATACCCGTCTATAATACAGAGCAGTATTTAAGGCAATGTTTAGACAGCATTGTCAATCAAACTTTGCAAGACATTGAGATTATTTGCATAAACGACGGCTCTACGGATGGGAGTTTGGCAATTTTAGAGGAATATGCAAAAAAAGACGGGCGTATTGTTGTAATCAGCAAACCAAACAGCGGACCGAGCAATTCAAGGAATTTTGGAATGTCTTGCGCCAAAAGCGGATATATAATGTTTTTGGATTCAGACGATTGTTATAGCCGCAACGCTTGTCTGAAAATGTTTGAAAGCATAGAAAGAGATGAATCAGACCTTGCTATTTGTAATGTGGAAATGTTGTATGAAACAGACCACAGGCTGAAAAGCGCCGATGTTAAGAATATTGTATTTGCGCGCAAAGACGGTAAAGAATGCATCAGCGGCGATTTTATATATCAATTGCCTCCTTTTGTTACAAATAAGATATGCCGTAAGGAAATAATTGACAAATACAATATCTATTTCCCCGCGGGGCTTTATTATGAAGATTTATTTTTCTGGTGGAGTTATATGACGGTTTCAAAATCAGTTTCTCTTATTTCAGAAAAACTTGTTTCTTATAGAAGACGGTTAGGAAGCACTATGAATAAGACTTTAAACGACCCCGGCATTTTGCCTTTGGATTATCTTAAAAATCTCGCTTTGTTTTACGCTCATTTGCAAACTTATAATTTATTGAAACAGTATTCGGATTTGTTTTGGAAAGTTTTCATTAATTTTTTCAGATTGTCTTATCAAAGGCTAAAAGGAGAAGAAAATAAATCAAAAGCGGTTGAATTGGCGGCTTCTATTATAAATGCCGCGGATATATCTTGTTTTGCAAACTTTCCAAAACCTAAAAGAGATTTGCTTTTAGGGATTAAAAACGGCAAGTATGCGGCTCGGCGCAAAGAGTTTTTTTTATTTGGCATCCGTATTTATTGTTTTGAGAATGAACCGTTTGCAAAAACGGAGTTGAGATTATTCGGGCTTTCCATATATAAAGTTAAGTATTTTAAATTAAAAGATTGGTCGTCTAAACTTTATGTATTTGGAATTTGCCTTAAACAATATAAATAAGGAGGAAATATGTCGTCCGTCAGCAAAGAGAACAGAGCGTCTGTTAAAGCGTCCGTAATAATTCCCGTCTATAACAAGGAAGCAGGTTTGTCTAAATGTTTGGAAAGCGTTTTAAAACATAAATCTTATCCTATTGAAATCATTGCCGTTGATGACAGTTCAACGGATAATTCCGTCCAAATAATTAAAGAATATCAAAAGAAAGACAGACGCATAAAACTCATACCGCATAAAACAAATAAAGGGGCATTTGCAGCAAGAGAAACGGGCATTTTAAACGCTAAAGGCAGTTATATTTTTTGCTTGGATGCCGACGATGCCATAGAGGCAAGTTGTTTTAATAAGGCGGAGCCCTATTTTGGAAATACAGATATTATCGCTTTCAACGCCCTCTATATGCATGCAGACGGTAAGACGGCGCTTTATGGAAACAAAGGAAATGAAAGTTTAATAGGAGATGAAATTATAGACGGCTATATCAGGACAAACAGATTAAATAATTGGGGCGTTTATCCTAAATTTATAAAAAGAGAAATAGCAGTTACGGCTTTAAAAGAACTTGCTGTTGATGCCCGCCTTACAAATAGCGAGGATATGATGTTTTTTTTCTCAGTCTGTTTTTTTGCAGAAAGTTTCAGAAGGATAGACAGTAATGCGTATTTTTACTCTTTTACCGAAGATGAAAATGCTAGCGCAGGGCGGAAAAAATACAATTTTGATTATATTATAAACGCCATTGAGGAAACGGATTTCTGTTTAAAAAAAACAGTCGCTCTTTTTAGCGCAAGGTTTGACGAATCGCTTTTTAATGAGACGAAAATTCATCTGTTTGAGTTTTTTTATAGAAGAATAAGCCCCGCTCCGAAATCTGAAAAGGATATTTTGATAAAAAGAATGCTTGATATATTCAGCCCATTGTTGTCTTTTAGATATTTGGAGCGCGTTGTTTCGCAACTGTCTAAACAAAATGCCTCTGCCGCCGGAAATGCCGACGGCAAAAACAAAGGAAAAAGCGGCGGAAGAAGCATTGCTCTTAAATTTTTTAAGTATACAACGTATAAAATCTTATTCAATCTTACTTTTGGCGCAATCAAAAAATTTGACGAAAAGCGCAAAAAATATAAGCAAATGTTAGGGGGATAAAGTGGCGTCAGAAATATCCGTAATAATCCCCGTTTATAATGTTGAAGCCTATTTAAGACGGTGTTTAGACAGCGTTGTAAATCAGACTTTTAAAAATTTGGAAATTATTTGCGTAGACGATGGGACAAAAGACAATTCTGTTTCCATTTTAGAGGAATATGCGGCAAGAGACGGGCGCATTAGAATATTTCACAAAGAAAACGGCGGACTATCTTCTGCAAGAAATTACGGATTAAAATATGCGACTGCGCCGTATATTGCTTTCCTTGACAGCGATGATTGGCTTGAATTAGACGCCCTTGAAATTTCATACAGGACTATGAGGGAAAGCGGCGCTGATTTAATAGTTTTTTACGCTCAGATTGAAAATTTAAATATCCCCAAAGATGACCCATGCATATCTGACGCTGCAAATTACCATCGTATTAGGAGAGAAGGTTTATTTA
>JAIRQB010000108.1 GCA_031256695.1 Elusimicrobiota bacterium
CACTTGTCTCTATCAGAATTGCGTCGCGCTATGCGTTTGCGCCCGCCGCCAATGACACATGGTCTCTTTTATAATCAAAATGACAATGACTACTCAGCGGCTTTACATTTTAGCGCCAGAGCGTTTATATTTTTGAATCACTCTATCTTTATTAAGTATAATCCACCCGCTTTAAGAGCGTCTGATAGACGGAAAAAAACACAAAGGCGCGCCAAAAATCCTGCGCGCTTTTGTGTTTTTTTATACAAAGACAAAATACTGTCTTTTGAGAAGTTTAAAAGGTATTGTTAATTTCTACTATCGCAGATTAAGGATAATTGCGGAACGGCAAATAAAAAATCTTTATAATAAAAATGGATTGCGGCAGCGCTATGTGTTTGCGCAGCGCTATGTGTTTGCGCAGCGCTATGCGTTTGCGCCCGCCGCAATAACGCCAATGTTTTGCTGATAAAAATCAATTTCAAAAAGAAATCCATACTGCTGACAAAAGGAAAAAATATGACAAAAGAAACAATAAATATCGGTTTAATAGGATACGGAACAGTCGGAAAAGGCGTTGTCCGTATTTTGAAGAGTTCGTCAAAAATTATTATAGGCAAAGTCGGAAAACCCATAGAGGTAAAATCAATTTGCGATATAAATCCGATTGACAAAACAGAACTTTACGTAAAAGATTTTCGCCAAATCATAAAAGACCCTGATATAGATTTAATTGTAGAACTCATAGGCGGATACGAACCCGCTAGGACTATAATAATAGAGTCTTTAAAAGCGGGCAAAAATGTGGTGACGGCAAATAAGGCGGCTCTCGCCAAATTTTGGGGCGAAATTTATACTGCGATACAAACCTATCAAAAGTCTGTCTATTATGAAGCGGCAGTCGGCGGGGCAATTCCTGTGATAGCGGGTTTAACAGAAGGTTTAGCGGGCGAAGAAATTTTAGAAATAAAGGGCATACTCAATGGAACGACAAACTTTATTTTAAGCAAGATGACAAAAGACGCTCTTGATTATAAAAGCGCTTTAAAGGAAGCGCAAAGCGCAGGTTTTGCAGAAACAGACCCCTCTTTTGACGTAAATGGCATAGACACTGCAAATAAACTGGCAATTCTTGCCTCTTTGGCTTGGGGCAGTTGGATAAAAGTAAAAGATATATCAGTTTCAGGGATAGCGGATTTAGATATTAAAGATGTATCTCTTACAAAAAGAAACGGCTCTATAAAACTTATAGGCTCTGCGGTAAAAATGAAAAACGGCATAGATTTATCCGTTCAGCCGTGCTTTATAGGCAAAGAGCATCCTTTTTCATCAGTCCGAGATGAATATAATGCCGTAATGATTAAAGGCAAAAATTCTGGCGATGTATTGTTTTACGGCAAGGGCGCGGGTCAAGGACCCGCCGCAAGCGCAGTGGTCTCAGATATTATAAATCTGTCTCAATTTATGGTCACAAACACAAAAGGAATTATCCCCGACATTATCTATGACCCCAAAATAAAAAATCAAATTCTGCCTTTCTCAAAAAGCAAAGCGGCTTATTATTTGCGTTTCACAGTTTCAGATAAACCCGGCGTTTTTGCAAAACTTGCCGATATTTTAGGCAAGCATAAAGTCTCAATAGCAAGTCTCTCCCAGCCCAATATCTCGCGCGGCGATTTTGCAGACATTGTAATTATCACCCATCCGTCTGTATTAGAAGATTTAAACAGCGCGCTAAAAGAGATTAAATCGCTGCGCTCCATAATAAAATCCGCGCCTGTAAAAATAAAAATAGAAACATTCTAATTTCCCGCCGCAGCCTGCCGAAGGCGCAATCTAAAAAAATCAAAACGGAATGCTTAAATGAAACAATTCAAACTAATCCTGTCTAAAATTTTTCTTATAAATGCTGTTTTTCTATTTTTTATGTCTCTATACAGGCTGATTTTCTTTTTAAATTATAAGAAGGGCGTTGACCTTGAAGGTTTAGGTTTTGATATTTTGAAATCTTTTTATTGGGGAATTCGGTTTGACTTGTCAGTTTTATCCTATATAAATGCCTTGCCGCTTTTAGTTTTTATCATAGCGTTTTTAGCGGGGCAGACTATTTATTTCAAAACATTTTTTAAATTCTTGCAGTTTTACTATACGGCGACAGTAGGCATTCTTGCCGTCTTATACATAATAGATTTCAACTTTTACGGATACTTCCAAGACCATATCAATATAATGATTTACGGTTTTTTTGAAGACGACACAAGCGCTTTGCTTTCAACTTTTTATCAGCATTACAATTTGTTTTTGATTTTATTCGCAATGGTATTCGTTTTTTTTGCGGTTTTTCTTTTGTCAAAAAACATATTAAAACTAAAAAAATATATTTATCCTCTTCCGACGCTTCCGATGAGGATTATAATATCCGTTTTATCGCCGATTATTTTATTTATCCTTATGAGAGGGACATTCGCTTGGAACGCTATTGGAACTTATTCCGACATATCTTCAAATGTTTTCTTAAACAAAACGGCTATAAATTGCGCTTTTACTTTGCAAAGAGCCGTAGAGCATAAAAACCGCGAAAATAAAGACCCCGATTATGTCTCAATTGCAGGATATAAAGACGGTATAAGGCAGGCTTTTGCCGATTTTTTAGGCAAGGATATAAATGAAATTCCCATAGATAAGCCTGAAAATTCTTTGATAAGTTTTACCGCCAAAAACGCTGAAATAGAGAAAATAAAACCAAATGTCATTCTTATAATAATGGAAAGTTTCGGCGCGGATTTAATTAAATATCAAAGCGCTGATTTTGACGTTTTAGGCTCTCTAAAAAAACATTTTGACAGCGGCATAGTTTTTTACAATTTTGCATCCGAAGAGAGCGTGACTGTCAGCGCTATAGAGGCTTTGTTTTTAAATATACAGGAAAGACCAATCACTCCCGTCTATTTGGCTCAATCCAAATATGCTAAAAACAAATATCTGTTTTCGGCTATGCTTCCATATAAAGAAAAAAACTATCGGACGATTTTTATTTACGGCGATAATACGAGTTGGAGAAATATAGGCGAGTTTGCTTTAAATAACGGATACGATAAAGCATTGAGCGGCGATGGATACGGATATACGAGGGGTCCCTGGGGCATATTTGACGAGTTTTTATTTGATTTGGTTTTTAAAGAATTGGAAAAAGAGTCTCAAGACGGAAAGCAGAGCATTTTCATAACGGCGCTTACTACCACAAATCATCCACCTTATACTTTGCCTGAAAATTATAAGCCTCTTCCGCTTACAATCCCAGATTCTTTAAAAGAGAAAATTTTTGATATGGATACCGCTAAAAAGAGATTTCTCTCTTATCAATATGCAAATGAGATGTTAGGGCGCTTTATAGATAAAATCAAAAATTCAAAATATGCTGAAAACACAATCATAGCGGTTACGGGAGACCACAGTTCCAATTCCCATTCCATTAAAAATTTTAGAGATTCAATATCAGTTCCATTTTATTTATATGTCCCGCCGAAATTGAAGCCTAAAAATTATAATTTGAACGTTCTCGGCTCGCATTTAGACATTATGCCTACGCTTTACAATTTATCTCTTTCAAGCGCTCAATTTATGTCTGAAGGAATAGATTTATTCTCGGCAAAAGCGGCGGACAATTTTATTATGTATAAAGAATTTATGATGGATAAAAATTATGCTTCAGGTTTTAACCTTTCAAATTGGCTGCCGCTGCACTTTACTTTGAAAAACGGCGGATTAGAGCCTTCTCAATTTTTGCCTCAACACGTCGCTCTGTCAAAAAAACTTCTCTCAATAACGGCTATTTCCGATTATTTGCTTAAAAAAACGGGACAAAAATAAAAAAGAGCGGAAATTTTTAATTAAATCTCCGCTCTTTTTTGATTTTGCTAAATTGTCTCAATTGCCCGCGCTGCAATTTGCTCTTGTTAATTTTTCAATTTTCAAATTCTAATTGACAATTTCATATCCCTGCTCTTGTATTTCCTCTTTCATTTTAGCCACTGAAACTTTAGCGCCGTCATATTCAACAAAGGCTTTTCCTTCTTCCAAATTGACTTCCGCTTTTTTTACTCCCTCTAAAGATTCCAACGCTCCCTTAACTGCTTTTACGCAATGTAGGCAAGACATACCTTCTATTGTTATTTCAGCCTTTTCCATTTACAGCCTCCTTAAAAATTAAATAAACGGCTTTTAAAAACTTAAAACAAAATTAGCGCAATAGCGCCGCAATTTTAAACTTTTGCCGAAATAATTTTATCGGCTTAATCTCAAAGCATTTGCCAAAATAAAATATCTGATTAGAAAGGCAAAACAGGCGGCAAAGACAGGCGCTAAAAACGGAATGATAGACAACAATAAACATACTAATGCTATTGATATAAAAGTATAGATGAAAGCGGCAGTTATTCCGAATTTGATATTGCTTATAGTTTTTTTGCATAGATTTATAGAACGGACTATATCCATTGTATTTGAACGCATAATTATAATATCGGCGCAATCTATGGCTGTATTTGAGCCTGCATTAAAGGCTATTGCCGCATCGGATTGCCTCAACAGATGGGCATCTTCTGCGCCTATTCCTACCATAATGACATTTTTCCCCTCGTTTTGAAGCCTTTTGACGACGGCAATCCTGTCTTTAAGAGAAGATTGAGAATTTATCCTTTTTATATGAAGCCTTTTGCCAAGCGCTATAGCGGTTCTTTTAGAATCTCCCGTAACCATTGCAGTTTCAATCCCCGCTTTGTTTAGCGCGTCAATAGCCTCAATATCTTCTTGCTCTATCGGATTTGATATTGCAATTATGCCCGCTATTTTTCCGTTGAAAGCGGCATAGACTGTTGTCTTTCCCTCAGACTGCATTTTGGCGACAATATCATCATATTCTTCTATTTGAATTTTGCGCTCATTCATCAATTTTTCATTGCCTGCTGTAACTTCTATGTCAGATACAGAAACTTCAATGCCGAGGCTTTCAATCTCTTTGAAAGGGGTTAAAGAAGGAATCATTTTGAGATTTAAATCCGCCGCTTTCTTTTTGATAATTTCAGCAATATCTGAATTGGAAAGATTTTCGGCTGAGGCTAAAATCTGCAGAAATCTATTCTGCGGCATTTTTTCTATGACTACAATGTCTGAAATTTCTCTGTTTCCTTTGACGAGGACGCCGCTTTTTTCAAAGACTGCGGCATTAGCCGAAGTCAGCATTTTAAACGCCGAAGGATTTTTAATCAGAATATTGTTTTGGGCGCTTTTGCCCGCAGCCGACAGCAAAGCGGCGGGCGAGCCGTATACAAAGATTGAAGAAGACAAGGTAAGCAAAATAGATGCAAAAGCGAGCAGAGCAGTTTCAAAACTTCCAATGTGAAAATACCAAAAAGCGCCCGCTATGCAGGCTGCAGAAAGCCCAGCCGGGACGGCAAAACGGGCGGCAAAGTCTGATATTTTAAACATCAAAGAAGACGGTTCTTGAAAATCTTCAAGCGTTTTAACTATATGAAAAACAGATGCATCATTTCCGACGCGTTTTGCGCAAAGATGGATAGGCTCTGATATATTTAGCGACCCGCCGAACACTTCATCTCCCGCTTGTTTTAACACTTCTTTTTTATCGCCTGTCAAAGCGGATTCATCAACAGCAGAAGTTCCTTCTACCACAACGCCGTCTACAGGCACAATCTCGCCGTCTTTTACCATTATAATATCGCCTATTTCCGTTTCGTCTAAAATAATCTCGTCTTCAACGCTGTTTTCTATGATTACCGCTTTTTTAGGGATAATGGATACAAATTTTTCTATAGCGCCCAAAATTTTCTCTTTAATTTCAGACTCGCAATACTTTGCAAAAATCAGCGCCGAGGTTATAATCCCCAAAGAAGCAAAATGCAAAGACTCCGTATATGACGGATATCCTGATACCGCCATTGCAGCATTGTATAGACTGTATGCCGCAAGGGAACAGACTGACAGAACAGACAGCGACTCGCCGTCAAGACAGCCGTTTTTTACAGATAAGAAAAACCGCGAAAAAATCAAATGCCCCGCTGAAATTACGCCTACGGCTAAAACTGTTTGAAAAGCGGCGAGCCTAACGGGAAAATAGGCGGGAGAAAACATATCTGAAAGCGGAAACTCTATATGCCTAAAAAAAGAAATTATTGAAATATACAATAGCGGAATGGAAATCGCCGCCGCTATGAAAAAATCTCTTAAAAAAGACTTGCCACAATGCTGCCGCAGCATATTCCTTGTATATAAAAAATCATTTCTGAAAATATCGGATACTTTATAATCGGCTTTAATAATTCTTTCTTTTATCGCTGATATATGGATTTTTTTATGGTCATATTTTATTACCGCTTTGCCCAAGTCAAAATCAATGGAAACTTTTTCAACTCCCTCCATTCTTTTTATCATCTTTTCCAATCCCTGCATAGCGGAAAAAGAGGCAATCCCTTCTATTGCAATTGCGGCTTCGCCTTTTTG
>JAIRQB010000132.1 GCA_031256695.1 Elusimicrobiota bacterium
TGAAGAATAAAATCTGTTTTTTATACTTCTCTCTCAAGAGAAGTTTTTTTATTGTAGGAGTTAAAGATGCCGAGTTTAAAAAATCAAGAAAATTTAAAAGACTTAACAGAAAAGTTTAAGGCGGCGGGAAGCGTTGTTTTTACAGAATACCGCGGGCTAAATGTTTCCGACATATCGGAACTCAGAAAGAATTTGCGTAAAAGCAACGGCAGTTTTTTAGTCGCCAAAAATACTTTGATTGACATAGCCTTAAAGGAAATGAAAATTGAAACCAGCGAAGTCTTTTCTGGTCCTACTGCGATAGTGTTTCAACAAGACGGCGACATTGCCGCTTCGGCAAAAACTCTCTTTGACTTTGCCTCAACGCATACAAATCTAAAAATAAAATCAGCATATATTGACGGGAATTTTGTCGGCGCAGACATTGTAAAAAGGCTGTCGTCTATACCGCCGAGAGAAGTTTTGTTGGCGCAGTTGCTTGGCGTTTTGAATGCGCCTATATGCGGATTCGTAAATGTTTTGGCGGCAAATATCAGGGGGCTTGTAAATGTCCTAAACGCCGTGGCAAAAAAAGAGACCGCTTAAAATTATTTTACTCGCTTTTTTATAGTTGTAGTTTTAGACGGCTTAAGAATTAAAAATATCGGAGGAAAGCAAAATGGCAGATTTATCAAAAGAGCAATTGATTGAAGCAATTTCAAAACTGACGGTTATTGAACTTTCAGACATTGTGAAGTCTTTGGAAGAAAAGTTTGGCGTGTCGGCTGCTGCGCCTGCCGCCGTTGCGGCGCCCGCCGCCGCTGGAGCAGCCGCTCCCGCTGTTGAAGAAAAAGACGATTTCACAATCGTTTTGACTGCCGCAGGGGCGAAGAAAATAGAAGTGATTAAAATTGTCAGAGAGATTACAGGTCTTGGATTAAAAGAGGCTAAAGATTTAGTTGAAGGCGCTCCTAAAACAGTTAAGGAAAGCGTTCCTAAAGCCGATGCTGAGTCTTTTAAGAAAAAATTTGTTGAAGCAGGCGCAACGGTTGAACTCAAATAACTTTGCATTTTCGGCAGGAAATGTTATCGCCGCATAGAAAATCATAGCGTCTGAATGCGGCATTTTGAATCTGCCGTAAATACCGCGTTGCAATACGCAGTTTTGCGTATTTTTTGCTTGTATTTGTAAAACAGGAAACAAAGCATAAAGGAAAATATGAATAAAGTAAATTTTGGAAAAATAATCGCTCCAATAGACCCTCCGCTTTTGCTTAAAATGCAAAAAGATTCTTTTGAGGAATTTCTACAAAGAGATATTGCCCCTGAAAAAAGAAAAGTGAAAGGTCTTGAAGCCGCATTTAGAGATATATTCCCGCTGGTCAATTCAGACGGAAGTTTAACGCTTGAATATGTTTCATATTATTTTGACCATCCGAGATATTCTGTTGAGGAATGCGTCATAAGAGACGCCACATATGCTCTTCCTTTGCGCGTCAAATTGAGGCTTATATATAAGAATGAGGAAGGCAAAGTCAAAGATTTCCCAGAACAAGAAGTCTATTTTGGCGATATGCCTTTGATGACTGATACTGCTACATTTATAATCAACGGCGCAGAGAGAGTTGTCGTCAGCCAGATACACCGTTCGCCCGGCATTATTTTTGAAGAAGATGAGGAAAGGCGCGTTACAGTTTTGGGCAAACCTTTATTCTTTGCAAGTATTATTCCGTATAGGGGCGCTTGGGTTGAATTTGAATTAGACCAAAACGGCATCATATATGTGAGGATTGACAGAAAAAGAAAGGTTTTTGCCACTACTTTTTTGCGCGCTCTAGGCATAAAGACAGATGAAGAAATTCTAAATCTATTCAAAGAGACTAAAGAGGTTTCTTTGGATATACCTGCTTCTTCGCTTGCGAATGAGTATTTAGCAGACGATATTTATAATAAGGATACGGGAGAGATTATTGTAGATGCAGGCAAAGAATTAAAAGAGGAAGTCATAAAAAAACTGCAAACCAATGGATATGAAAAAGTATCAGTGTTGAAAGATATTTCAATTTTGATGACTTTGAAAAAAGACCCTATTAAGAGTCAAAAAGAAGCAGTCAATCAGATATATAAAGTGTTAAAGACTCAAGAGTTTGTCGTCCAAGAAAGAGCGCAAGAATTTTTAGACGAACTTTTATTCAAGTCAACTAAAAGATATGACCTGACAGTCGGCAGATATAAGATTCTCAAAAAATTAAAGCCTTTTTACGAATTTTATGCGGACAATTTCGGGATGTCTGTTCCCGCTGAAAACAAAAGGACTTTGATGCTGGAAGATATTGTTGTAACGCTTAAATATTTTTTAATGCTCTACAACGGCGAATCTGAATTCAAGCATAGAGACGATTCCGTTAAAATAACTCTTGATGATATTGACCATTTAGGCAATAGGCGAGTCCGTTCTGTCGGCGAGTTATTGGAAAATCAAATAAGAATAGGTCTTGTCCAGATGGCTCGTTTTACAAGAGAGCATATGAATAATCAAGATAAGGAAAATGTTACGCCGCGCTCTATTGTCAATATTACGCAATTTACGGCGCAAATAAGAAAGTTTTTTGGAACGTCGCAACTGTCTCAATTTATGGACCAAATAAATCCTCTGGCAGAACTTACGCATAAGAGAAGATTGTCTGCGCTGGGTCCAGGCGGCTTAAATAGAAAAAGAGCGGGTTTTGAAGTCAGAGATGTTCATCACACGCACTATGCGCGTATCTGTCCCATAGAAACTCCCGAGGGCGCAAATATAGGTTTGCTCACATCTCTTTCAACGTTTGCCAGAATCAATCAATACGGTTTGATAGAAACTCCGTATAAAAAAGTTATTGACGGCAAAGCGACAGACGAAATAGAATACTTGACGGCAGACAAAGAGGATTCTTATTTTGTAGCCCAGGCAAATACTCCTCTGGATAAAGACGGGACTATTCTGTCTGATTCTGTTCACGGCAGGCGCGGGGATTCTTTTGAATTTCAGTCTCCAAACAAGGTTTCTTATATGGATATATCGCCTATGCAGGTGATTTCAGTCTCTGCAGGGCTTGTTCCGTTTTTAGAGCATGACGATTCTAACAGGGCGCTTATGGGTTGCAGTATGCAAAAACAAGGAGTGCCTTTGTTGGTCACGGAAGCGCCTTTGGTGTCTACGGGCATTGAAGAAAAAATTGCAAGAGATTCGGGAGTTGTAATAGTTGCAAAATCTGACGGGGAAGTCGTATCTGTGTCTTCTGATGAAATCACCGTATACAATTCCGATAAAGAAATAGAAGTTTATAAATTGAAAAAGTATTTGCGTTCTAATCAAGATACTTGCATAGACCAAAAACCCTTGGTAAAACTTGGAGACGATGTGAAAAAAGGGCAGGTTATTGCAGATGGTCCAGCCACAAAAGACGGGCAATTGGCTTTGGGGCAAAATTTACTTGTGGCTTTTATGCCTTGGGACGGATACAATTTTGAAGACGCTATGTTGCTTTCTGAACAACTTATTAAAGACGACAAATTCACTTCAGTTCATATAAGGGAATTTGAGACTGAAGCCAGAGAGACTAAAGGCAGACCTGAAGAAATTACAAAGGATATTCCTAATGTAGGTTCTGAAGATCTTTTAAATTTGGACGAGAGCGGTGTAATTAAAGTCGGCTCTATGGTTCAGAGAGGCGATATTTTAGTAGGCAAAACTACTCCTAAAAATGAGCAGCAAAGCACGCCTGAAGAAAGATTATTGAGGGTTTTATTTGGGAAAAGAGCCGAAGAAGTTCAAGATGCTTCTTTAAGAGTTCCGCCAGGGACATCCGGCAAGGTGATAGCAGTTAGGACATTTGTCCGACTTGAAAAGTTAAGCGATAAAGATAAAGGAAAACGGCAGGAAGAATTAAAAATGTCTTATGAAGCCGCCCGCGCTCAATTGCGCAGGGATAAAAAAGAAACTCTTGCGGTGGCGCAAAAATCTGCTGTTCCAAAAATAGAATCTCTTTATGCGGCGCGCGAAAATTCTTTAAAACAAAATTATGATTTGGAAAAAGAACGGATAAAAAAAGGCGATGATTTGCCCGTATCAGTAAATAAGATAGTAAAAGTGTATATAGCCTCAAAGATGAAAGTTCAAGTCGGCGATAAACTCGCGGGACGGCACGGCAATAAAGGAATAGTTGCAAGAATTTTGCCCGTTGAAGATATGCCGAGACTGCCCGACGGAACTCCGATTGATTGCGTTCTTTCGCCTCTTGCTATTCCTTCGCGTATGAATGTCGGGCAATTGCTTGAGGTAATGCTCGGATGGGCGGCAAAAGAATTAGACACTCAAATGATTACCCCAGTCTTTGACGGAGCAAGCGAAGAGCAAATAAAAGAATATGTCAGAAAAGCCAAAGATAAAATTGTTTCTGATAAAAGAAAAGTTTTTGAATTGAGAGGGCTTGAAGGCAAAGAATTAGAAAACGCCCTTGATAGATTTATTGACGAATGCATTCCGACAGACGATTGCCGAATTACTCTCTATGACGGGCGCACAGGCGAGCCGTTTTTGGAAAAAGTCACAGTCGGCGTGATGTATGTTATGAAACTCAATCATTTAGTAGAGGATAAAATGCACGCAAGGTCTACTGGACCTTATTCTTTAATTACGCGTCAGCCGCTCGGCGGAAAGGCGCAATTCGGAGGGCAAAGATTTGGCGAAATGGAAGTTTGGGCTATAGAGGGATACGGCGCTTCTCATATTTTGCAAGAATTTTTGACTGTAAAATCCGACGATGTAGACGGCAGAGTCCAGATGTATGATTCTATAGTCCGAGGCGAAGACATATCTGAACCCGGCGTTCCTGAATCTTTTAAAGTTTTGGTAAATGAATTAAAAGCATTGGGTCTTAATATAGAACTTTTAAACAATGCCGCAGACAAACAAAATCAAGATAAGCAAGAAAA
Organism: Elusimicrobiota bacterium; assembly: GCA_031256695.1. Classification (GTDB taxonomy): domain Bacteria; phylum Elusimicrobiota; class Endomicrobiia; order Endomicrobiales; family Endomicrobiaceae; genus JAIRQB01. The sequence continues at coordinate 4,954 of JAIRQB010000132.1, forward strand.
AATAAAGGGTGTAAAAACTAAATGACTAAAATAAATTTTCAAAATCAAAAGAAAAAAAGCGTTTTAAATTTTTCCAATTTTGACGCTATCAAAGTCACTGTCGCTAGCCCGGATCAGATAAGGGAGTGGTCATATGGCGAAGTAAAAAAGCCCGAGACGATAAATTACAGGACATTTAAGCCTGAAAGGGACGGCTTGTTTTGCGATAGGATTTTTGGTCCTATAAAAGACTGGGAATGCCACTGCGGTAAATATAAATATATAAAGCATAAAGGCGTAATATGCGATAGATGCGGCGTGGAAGTGACAGAATCAAAAGTCAGACGGGAAAGGTTTGGTCATATTGATTTGGCTGTCCCTGTCGCGCATTTATGGTTTTTAAGAAAACCGCCTTCAAGAATAGGCATTCTCCTAAATATGAAAATATCCGATTTGGAGAAGGTCATATATTACACAAAGTATGTTGTCACAGATGCTCTCAATGACAATGCCGGCGTTTTGTCTTTCCTTGGAAAAAGGACGCTTCTAAAAGGGGAAGAATATGATTTATTCAGGTATGGGCTAAACAGTTCTATTGTCAAAGAAGAGTTTAAGCAGATAATTGACGGATTAGTTATTGAAGAAATTGTTTTGGAAGAAGATAATAAAAAAGCGTTAAAGCAGATAAAATCTTTAATTAAGCATCAGGTTTCAAAATCCGATTTGTCTTCCGACGAGGCGGCAAACAAAATATATGAAAGCATTAAGAACGGCTATGTTTATTACAGATGTTATTTCAAATCGCATTGCGTATATTCTTACAATGATTTAGACGGAGATAGTTACGGCAGGATTTCTAAAATTCTTTCCGAGCATTTTCCAAAGGATGCGGATTTTTCCGTCAGCGAATCTGACAGGAAAATAAAAGTTGAATTTTTCAATATTGAGAAAGAGAATGCTTTCAACGAATTGAGAAAAGACCCGAATTATTTAAAAGGATATGACGGCTTTCTTAGGATAGAAATAGTTAAAAACGATATACCGTTTATGAAGGATTTTTCCGATTTCAAAAACGCTCTTTTGCTGGAAGAAAGCGAAATCAAGAAATTTCAAAATGGTTTTGAAGATGAGTTGAAAGTAGATATTGGCGCTGTGGCGGTTAGGAAATTGTTGGAAGAAATAGATTTGGAACAAGAAGCCAAAAATGTCCATACTGAAATTCAAGATACTAAATCAGACGCTGAAAGAGCCCGCTTGATTAGGAAAATCAGGGTTGTAGAAGGCTTTTTAAAATCCAATACAAGACCAGAATGGATGATTATCACAGTATTGCCCGTGATTCCTCCTGAACTCAGACCTCTTGTTCCATTAGACGGCGGCAGATTCGCCACATCAGATTTAAATGATTTGTATAGAAGGATTATAAATAGAAATAATAGGCTTCGTCATATAGAGCAGTTAAAAGCGCCTACTGTAATGATAAACAATGAGAAAAGATTATTGCAGGAGGCTGTTGACGCTCTTATAGACAATGATTCAAGGACAAGACCTGTCGTGGGACCAGGAAATAGACCATTAAAATCTTTGTCCGACACATTGAAAGGCAAGCAAGGACGCTTTAGACAGAATTTGCTTGGTAAAAGAGTGGATTATTCAGGCAGGAGCGTAATTGTCGTAGGACCTGATTTAAAACTTCATCAATGCGGACTTCCAAAAGAAATGGCTTTGGAACTGTTTAAACCTTTCATTATCAAGGAATTGGTTAAGCAAGAAAATGCGACTTTGAAATCGGCAAAGAGAATGTTGGAGAGAGGCGATGCGAGAGTTTGGAATATCCTTGAAAATGTCACAAAAAATCATCCTATTCTTCTAAACAGAGCGCCGACCTTGCACAGGCTCGGCATTCAGGCTTTTGAGCCTGTTTTGATTGAGGGAAAAGCGATTCAATTGCATCCTTTATCTTGCGCGGCTTTCAATGCCGATTTTGACGGAGACCAGATGGCTGTTCATCTGCCCATATCGGAAGAAGCGCAACTTGAAGCGAAAGTTCTTATGATGGCTACAAAAAATATCTTATCGCCTGCTTCCGGCAAACCAATAGCAGTTCCTTCGCAAGATATGGTTTTGGGAAGTTGCTTTTTAACAAAAGAAAAATTAGGCGTAGCGGGCGAGGGCAAAGTCTTTTATTCCATTGATGAAATTGTAAATGCCGCGCAAACGGGGCAGATTGACTTGCAGGCAAAAATTAAAGTCGTAGGTCTTACAAATATGAGAGATGCTAAACTTAAAGACGAGGACAATGCCGATGTCTCAAAATGGAAAAATTATAAGGACGATGACGGCGCTGAAGTTATGAATTATACGACTGTCGGCAGAGTGATTTTTAATGAGCATTTGCCTAAAGAATCAGACGGCTCTTATTCTTTGGGTTATCAAAATAAAAATATGACAAAGAAAGAACTCGGCTCTTTGGTGGATAGATGTTATAAGGAATTAGGGCAGTTTAAGACTATAGTTTTGCTTGATGAAATAAAGAAACTTGGATACAAATATGCGACGAGAGCCGGCGTGTCAATTTCAATAGATGAGATGAAAATCCCGCCCAAAAAAGAGATTTTAGTCAGGGAAGCGAAAAATTCCATCAAATCAATAGAAAATCAGGCTAAACAAGGGCTTATTACGGAAAGCGAGAGATATAATAAAATTATTGATATTTGGACTAAAGTGACAGACGAAGTGTCTGATATAATGTTTGATGAGATGAGAAAAGAAGAGAATGAACCTATGAAAAAAGGCGGAAAC
>JAIRQB010000185.1 GCA_031256695.1 Elusimicrobiota bacterium
ATTAAACCCGTTTTCAATCAAAATTTTATCGTAAATTTGCGTTTTTTTTGTCCCAAGACTCGCTAAAAGGACTACATTTTGCGCTTTTGGAAACTTTTCTTTTAATTCTGCTGCCGCGCTTTCAATTATGCTGATAAAAGGAATGCCTATTTCTTTTTGAATTTGCGGCAAAAAATAATGCGCCGTATTACAAGGCATCGCCAAAATCTCTGCGCATGCATTTTTTATGCGTTTTGCGCTATTTAAAAGATAAGGCAGAGGATTTTCTCCTCCGCCTAAAAGAAAGCCCGTTCTGTCTGGTATTTGAGCAAAATTGTCAATAATAATATGGATATGCTCTTGGTCTTTTTGAGCGGGCGAGAGTTTTATGATTTTAGAGAAAAGGTCCGCAGTCGCCTGCGGACCCATTCCCCCTATAATTCCAACTAATTTTTTAGGCATTCGTCCCGTCAAAAGCGTCATATTTTGCCCTATCAAATTCATTTTCAGATTTTGCCACTACTAAAGCGCCTGTTACGTCGCCGGTGACATTCATACAAGTTCTGCCCATATCAAGCAAAGCGTCTATGCCTAAAATCATCGCATATGCTGCGGCGACGGCAGAACCAGCTTCCACTTTAAGCCCGACAGACTCTAAAACAAGCAAAAGCATAATAGCGCCTGCGCCCGGCACGCCCGCAGTTCCGATAGCGGCAAGGACGGCTGTCAAAACAACCATAATCATTTGCCCTAAATCAAGCGGAGCGCCTATGGCATTGGCTATAAACATCACGCAAATTGCCTCATAAATTGTAGTTCCGTCCATATTGATAGTAGAACCCAAAGGCAGAGAGAAAGAATAAACGCCTCTTGAAATACCCATATTTTCAGCAGTCCTTAAACTTATAGGCAAAGTTCCGCCACTTGAACGAGTGACAAAAGCCGTAAGCATTGGGTCTCTGGCTTTCTTTATAAAAGTAAAAACATTCAATTTATTTACAGCAAGAAAACCGCCATAGACAAAAATCAACTGAACGGCAAGAGCAATATAGAGAATCACGGTGACGCCGATTAGAGGACCGACAACTTTTGAACCGTTTAAGGCAAATACATTTACGAGCAAGGCAAAAACGCCTATAGGCGCATATTGCATTACCCAGCGGACAATTATGAAAATGATTTCAACCATTCCTTCAAAGAATGTGAAAACAGTAGCCGCCGCTTTATTTATTCTCTCGTCTTTTGCTTCTCTTAAAAAAGCCAGCGCTAAACCGATTAAAAGGGCGAAAAAGATAATCTGCAAAACAGAGCCTCTATTCATAGCGTCAAACATATTGGTAGGACTGACATTTAAGATAATAGAGGAGGCTGTCGTTTTAACGGCTTCTTTTGCCGCTGTGTTTTCAGTGATTAAATTTATTCCGACGCCCGGCTTTGTCACCATAGCGAAAATCAATCCTATTATTACAGCAAAAACAGATGTTACGGCATAATATAATAGGGTTTTAACTCCCACTTTGCCTAATCTATTAGGCGAGATGCTTGCCGTCCCTATGATTAAAGTAAATAAAATCGTAGGCACAATAATCATCTGCAAAAGCCTAATGAAAGCCGTTCCAAAAGGCGCTATCCAGCCATTGACTTTAACGGCAGTGTCGCCGCCGACAGAAGCAAGACTTATGCCGACAACAGCGCCAAGCACCAAACCTATAAAGATTCTCATCAATAGATTTGTCTTAAAATACCAATCAAACCATCCCTTTTTTTCCATATTCCCTCCGTTTTATTATGCGGCGCATTCTTGTCTTGCCGCTTATTTAGTCTGAAAAACAGACTTTTTTATAAAAAACTATCTCTTAATTGAGATAATTTTAAATTTCATTTTGCCCGCGGGAAGTTCTATATCGCAAGTCTCGCCCGCTTTATGCTCCAATAAGCCTTGCGCCAGAGGCGATTGAATGGAAATTTTATTTGCCTCTGGGTCTGCTTCTTCAATATCAACTAATGTATATTCAAATTCATCGCCGTCTTCATTTGATATTTTGACGGCAGCGCCTATTAAAACCTTATCTGACTCTATATTTTGCTCGTCAATGAGTTGAGTTTTAGAGAGTTTTCCCTCTACTTCAGAAAGCCTGCGCATAAGATTTGTAAGAGCCTCTTTGGCGGCGTGATACTCGGCATTCTCTTTTAAATCGCCGTGTTCTCTGGCTCTTGCTATTTCATCTTGTATTTGAGGTTTTCTTTTTTGCAAATCCTCTAATTCTTTGATTAGTTTTTCTCTTCCTTCGCGCGTTAAAAAAATAGCAGGCATATTTAAACTCCTTAAAAAGACTTTTTTGCTCTTTAAATGCTCGGCAATTATACTAAAAACTTAATAAAAGCCGACGGAAATGAATTATAGAATAAGGATAGGCTGTTTTGGACGATGTTTGGAAGGAAAATTCAGCGTAAAATGGTAAAAAGGCGGCGTTTTACTCTGTTTTCCATAAAATGAGAGGATATTCTTAATTCTGCAAATACCGCATCTTTACAATCCTAAACTATTTTTGATATTAAAAACTACGGCTTTATTAAATGTATAAACTAAATCAAGGCAAAATTATGAGAATAATCAAACATTCAAAGAGCGGCGGTAAAACAAGACAGATTATACTAACGGCTCTCATTTCTTTTCTTTTTGCAGTTTTGATAACGCGTTTGGCTTATATACAGATTTTCAGTTATAAAAAATACAGCCGGGCAGTAACTCAGATGGTTCATAGAGAAAATATAGAGCAGGGGCGCAGGGGCGATATTTTAGATAGTTCCGGCGCCGCTCTTGCAATAAGCCTTAAGAGATATGACTTGTATATAGACCCAAGGTCAATAAAAGATTATGCCGCCGTTAAAGCGAATTTAGCCGCCTCAGGCATAAAACTTCCTAAAAATAATTTGAAAGATTACGGCAATACATCATATGTCCGCATAGCGGATAATTTAAGCGAAGAGGCAGTAGCCAAAATTAAAAGCGGAGGCGAAATTTTCGGAATAGGCTTTGAAACAAAATACATAAGGCAATACCCTGAAGGAAAAATGCTGGCTCATATCTTGGGGAGAGTAGGCGTTGACGGAAACGGCTTAAACGGAATAGAGCAGAGTTTCAACAGTTATCTTTCAGGCGGGCAGATTACAATAAAGCAGTATAGGGATGGGAACGGCAATTTAATAAATGAGGAAATAATAGATAAAACTCAAGCCGAAGGCGGAGATTTGGTTTTAACAATTGATAAAAATATTCAATTTATAGCGGAGCAAGAACTTGAGAGAGGTTTTATAAAGAATAGAGCGAAAAAGGCTATAGCAATAGTTCAAAGACCAAAAACAGGAGAAATTTTGGCTATGGTTATTTTGCCCGAATACTCCCTTTCAGACAAAATAAGCGATGTGAAAGTTTTAAAAAATTCCGCTATCAGCGATATTTTTGAACCGGGTTCTGCTTTTAAAATTACAGCCGTTGCAGGCGCTATAAATGAAAACAAAATAAAAGTCAGCGATAAATTTTATTTAGGAGACGGCGAATATAAAATAGCGGGGCATACTATACACGATGACCACATAATCAAAGGCTATGCTGATACCGCTAAAATTATGGAAATGTCGTCTAATATAGGGCTTATAAAAATAGCCTCTACATTGGGCGAGAAGAAGTTTTACGAATATATAAGAAAATTCGGATTTTACTCTTTGACGGGTATAGATTTGCCGGGAGAATCAAGAGGGCTTCTTTTAGAGACTAATAAATGGAATGCTCTCTCATTGCCTAATATCTCTTTTGGGCAAGGCATAGGAGTTACGGCTTTGCAACTGATAAATGCTTTCAGCGCTATAGCAAATGACGGCGTTTTGATGAAGCCTATAATTGTCAAAAAGATGGACAAACAGCGCTCAGATTACAGTCCTAAAATGATTAGAAAAGCAGTTTCTGCAGATACGGCGCGGGAAATAAAAAAATTGTTGAAAAATGCTGTTGAAAACGGGACAGGGATTGGGGCAAAGGTTAGAGGCTATTCTGTGGGAGGCAAAACGGGAACGGCTCAAAAAATAAATGCTAATACTGGGCAATACTCCAAATACAATTATATTTCCATCTTTTGCGGAATCCTGCCCGCAGAAGAGCCTGAGATAACAATCCTTGTCCTTTTTGACGAGCCAAAAGGCAGTTATTATGCGGCATCTGTAGCCGCTCCTGTTTTTGCAAAAATTGCCGAGAGGACTGCAAAATACTTGAATTTGCCTCAGACAATAAATTAAAAAATACAGAATTTGGACGCTTTGTATTATAAATGCTTTGTCGCCTTAAATCCCATAACTCTCAACTTTATGAATTCTTAAATGAAAACAGCGTGTTTTGGATTTTCCAAAACACGCTGTTTTAAATAAAAATTTTTCCGCAATTTTTCACTTTTTGCTTTGCGCCATTGACTTTCTAAATGTATTGCGGCAGATATTTTTTTGCAAGGTCTATAAGTTCCTCGTCAGACAATGCAGGTATGCGCCCGTCTTTAAAAATCAAGTCAATTTCCTCTTTGATTTTAACTATCGCGGGATTATTTTTGTCCAATTTCTTTTCTGATTTTATAAGAGAGGGCAGTTGAGTGTTATACCAATAGGCTATTCCGGCAAGACCAGCCCTGTCTGTAATTTCAACTTCTAAAGGACGTTTTAAAATTTTATCAGTGTCAAAAGAACTGTAAATTTCAGGCTCTTTTAATAAACCGTCGGCGTGAATGCCCGCTCTTGTCATATTGCAATTTGCCCCTACAAAAGGCTGATTTTTAGGTATATCATAATGAATCTCTTTCCTAAAATAATCTGCAATTTCTGTAATTACTGATAAGTCCATTCCGTTTTCCGTTCCGCGAAAAGCCGCATATTCCATAGCGAGCGCTTCTATGGGGATATTTCCCGTCCGCTCGCCTATTCCTAAAACTGTGCCATTTACAGCGCAACAGCCGTATAGCCAGCAATTTGTGGAATTTGTAAGACCCCTATAAAAATCATTGTGAGCGTGCCATTCTAAATACTCTGAAGGAACGCCCGCATAATAAGTAAAGCCATGCATTATGCCGTTGACATTTCTCGGCATTGAAGCGCCGGGGTAACTTACGCCCAAGCCCAAAGTGTCGCAGGCTCTTATCTTTATAGGAATGCCCGACTCTTTTGAGAGTTTCATAAGTTCTGTGGCAAAAGGCACTACAAAACCGTAAAAATCGGCTCTTGTGATATCTTCAAAATGGCAGCGCGGAATTATGCCCTCGCTTAAAGCGTCTTTAACTATGCCTAAATACATATCAAGCGCTTCTTTCCTCGTTTTTTTAAGTTTTAAGAAAATATGATAATCGGAAGCGGAAGTTAAAATACCCGTCTCTTTAAGACCCATCTCCCTTACTAACTTAAAATCCTCTTTTACAGCCCTTATCCAAGAAGTGATTATTGGAAATTTATAGTCTAACTCTTGGCATTTTCTAACAGCCGCCTTGTCTTTATCAGAATATAAGAAAAATTCTGATTGCCTTATTATTCCATTGGGACCGCCCAATCTATGTAAAAATGTAAAAATATCGGCTATTTGTTTAACGGTAAAAGGAGTAAAAGCCTGTTGCCCATCGCGGAAAGTGGTGTCTGTAATCCAAATTTCGTCAGGGGTATTCATAGGGACGACTTCGCCGTTAAAGGCAATTTTTGGAATTTCATCGTATTGGAAAGTCTCTCTAAACAGATTTGGGCTTTTTACATCCTGAAGTTCGTGATGATAACTTTCAAATTCTAATTTGTTTGTCTTTTTGTTGAATTTAAGCATAGTTTTATCCTTTTATTTCATAATTTTATACAGCAAACGCTTTTTAATAAATAAATGTCTGTCCCTTGACCTTTAAAACCGCCTATATACTTTTTGAGAGTATCAAAAGTATTGTTTTTTGGCAATAAATAGGACGGTATGGGTTTTAAACAAGCAAAAAAGCGCATTTTGAGCCGCATAATTTTGATTTTGCGGCATTTTTTGCGCTTACAACAACGGTTTTGCCTCAAAAAAGCCTTATCCAATGCCATATGAGGATTGTTTTACATTCAATACGATTTTTGGTATATTTTCCGACGGATTTTGATTGTCTGCGACGCAAATTGCGCTGTTTTAAATTCAAAAATCAATAGGATTATAGGTTTTAAGCATATATGATAGATTTACATACCCATACTTTCTTTTCAGACGGCGTTTTAATACCTTCCGAACTTGTCTATAGGGCTAAATTTCTAAATTATGCGGCAATAGCGATAACAGACCATATAGACTATTCCAATATGGATTTTGTAATCCCAAAAATCGTTGAAGTTTCAAAAGTTTTGACTGATAATTATGAGATTTTTGTTTTGCCCGGCGCAGAACTTACCTATATTCCGCCCAAACTCATCGGCGCGGCAACTGAAAAATGCCGCAAACTTGGCGCAAAGATAATTGTAGTTCACGGGGAAACAAAGGCAGAAACTGTCCCGCCTCAAACAAACCTTTCAGCAGTCAAGGCAGATATAGACATTTTAGCCCACCCCGGATTTTTGTCAGAAGAAGAGGCTGAAATTGCCGCTAAAAATGATATTAAAATAGAAATTACTACGCGCAATTTTCATAAAAAGACAAATGACGCTGTAGCAAGAGTTGCTCTGCAAAAAAGCGCAAAACTTGTATTAAATACAGACGCTCATCAGCCTGACAATCTTCTTACAAAGCAAATAATAAAGGAAACTCTTGCGGCTGCGGGATTAGAAGAAAATTATTATGAAATAATGCTTAAAAATTCACGGGAAATAATTTCAAAATATCAAAAAGGCGCAAAAGAGCGCTAAAAAGGAGCAAAAAATGCAATTAAGCGGAAATTCGCAAAACAAAGCGGCAAATGCCGTGTTGGCGATTGTAAATCAATTTAGAGAACACAGGGTCAGGACTTTTACTGTTTTAGGCGGAGTTATTATTTTGGCGGCTCTTGTATTTTTAATTATTGCAAGGATACAGAAATACGATGTCTACGCTTCTGACAAGTATTCCCAAGGTTATGGAAATATAGCAGCCGGCAATCAAGCGCAAGGGGTAGCGATTTTGGAAGATTTAATAAAAGTATATCCTAAAACTCCCGCATCTTTTGAGGCAAGACTCTTGCTGTCTGAATACAATATTTCAATAGGCAATTTTAGCCAATCTTTAATTTATCTTTCGGAAGTAGAAAGAAACGGCAATCCAAAGCAAATTCGTCCAATTGGTCTTTATAGAATGATAGCGATTTATGACCAGACAAATGATATAGAAAATGCTGTGAATTACTCTAAAATATTTGTTGAAAAATATAAGGATAGTTTTCTTGTCAAAGACACTTATATGAATCTTGCAAGATTTTATTTGTTGAAAAATTCATTAGAAGATGCTCGCAAAACTTATACGGATATTGTGGCTAAATTCCCCGCTACTGAAGAAGCCGCTATTTCAGCCAGAATTCTTGAGGGATTTCCTCAGTCTCAGCAGTAAACAAATTAAAAATTAGGAGTTTTTATGAAAAAAATCTTTTTGGCATTGTCTTTTAGTCTTTTTTTTGCCGGCATATCCTTTGCTCAAGACTTTGGAACTGACAAAGCATTGCATTTGAGCGGCTCAAAATCATTAGGCTTGTCTATTGTCTCTTTTAACGGTCTCGCAGAGCCTGATTTGCCTGCTGTAAATTTCAGGTTTTGGTTTGACGACAATGTAGCGGTTGAAGCCGTTTTTGGCGGCGCCGGCGGAGACAATAGAGATATTGTCTATGTAGAAGGAAAACTTTTGGCTATTATTAAAAATTACAATTCTTTGAATTTTTATGCTTCAGCCTTCGGCGGTTTCGGCATTTCAAATTATGCGCGAGCAGAATCCGCTTCTTTGTTAAATATAGGCGCGGGAATCGGCGCGGAATGGTTTGTCATAAACAATCTTTCCATTTCATATGAGATAAATCTTTTATATTCAGAAAAAGGCGGCGGTGACAGTCAAATTGGAATATCTGCCGATGTTTTGCCTAAAGCGGGCATAAGGATTTATTTCTAAACAAAAAGCAGAGCCGATTAAATTTGTATAAGAATTCTTTATTACTCTTGCTGAAGTTATTGCGTTTTAAAATTCAAAAAAAGGTTTAAAGATGAATACTTTGTCAATAAGAATTTCATATTCCGATACCGACCAGATGGGAATGGTTTATTATTCCAACTATCTTGTCTTTTTTGAAAGGGGGCGGACGGAATTGTTTAGAAGTTTAGGCATTTCGTATAAAGAATTGGAAGAAAAAGAGTGTTTTTTTCCTGTAGTAAGAAGCGAATGCAATTATTTTGCTCCGGCAAGATATGACGACATAATAAATGTTGAAACTAAAATCGCCGAAATAGGAGCGGCAAGCGTAACTTTATACTATGAAATCAAACGTGATGGAAAAATTCTCGCCTCAGGCATCACTAAACATCCCCTTGTAAACAAAGATTTAAAACCTATCCGTTTTCCAAAAGAGATAAAAGAAAAGTTGGAACAATATCTTGAAAAATAAGACATCAGAGAAACAAAAAGAGCGCCTTTTTATGCAAAAGGCTCTTTTAGAGGCTGAAAAAGCCCTAAATGACGGGGAAGTTCCCATAGG
>JAIRQB010000071.1 GCA_031256695.1 Elusimicrobiota bacterium
CCGCCTTCTCTGTATTTATCAATTAAAATAAAAAGAGAGGAAAGGCGGACTTCGTGAATTTTGTTTTGCAGCAATTCCTCTAAATCTCTCAAATCAAGAGCTTCTTTATATTTTTTTGCGATAGCCCTTTGAAGCGGAACTTTTAAACCCCAAAATAAATCGCCTTCCCCGTATTCGCCTCTGCCCGTTTTAAAAAAATGCGACAGATGTTTTGCCGTTTCTGTATTGCCGTTTTTTTTGATTTCTTTTAAAAAAGCGTCTTTTGATTTCATTTTTAGTCCTTTTTTACGCCGATGTTTTTCTATCACGCTCAAGCGTCAAAATTTACTTTCTCAGCAATTAAATACATAGGTCTGCGTCTTGTCTCTTCTAAAACTCTGCCTAAATACTCTCCTAAAACTCCCAAAGCAATCAACTGAATTCCGCCTAAAAATAAAATAGCGGCGGTAAGAGAGGCATACCCGGGCAAATCAATGCCTGAAATTAAAGTCCTCGCAATAATATAGCCGCCGCGCAAAAAGGCTAAAAGAGATATAAAGACGCCTATATAAGTCCAAATTCTTAAAGGCAGAGTTGTCGCGGCAGAGATTCCGTCTAAAGCGAAATTCCAAAGTTTCCAATAATTCCATTTTGTAGTTCCAGCGGCTCTTTTCTGCCTGACAAAACCCACAGAGCAAGACTTATAGCCGGGCCAATTAAAAATATATTTCATAAATAATTTATTGTCTTTGATTTCTTTTATAGCGTCTATTACCTTTCTGTCTATCAGCCTAAAATCCCCGCCGTTTTTATAAACAGGCACTTGCGACATTTTATTGAAAGCCTTATAAAAAAGATTTGCCGTAAATCTTTTAAAAAAAGTGTCGGTTTTTCTATTGATTCTAACTCCATAGACGGTCTCATAACCTTCTTTCCATTTTTGTATAAAAATTTCTATCAATTCCACCGGGTCTTGCAAGTCAACGTCTATTACAATAGCGGCTTTCCCCGAGCAATGCTCAAGCCCCGCATACATAGCCTTTTCTTTGCCAAAATTGCGCGAAAAAGAAATCGCTTTTATTCTTTTGTCTTGCTCTGCAAAAAACCTCAATTTATCAAGAGTTTTATCAGAACTGCCGTCATTTATGCATATTATTTCGTATTCAATCCCGTCAATTTTGTCTAAAACTTTTTTTATTTCCTCAAAAAATATTCCGAGAACCTCTTCCTCATTATACATCGGCGCTATTATTGACAAATCAGGCTTTTCCATATCAGCCTCCATTTTATTTTTCATTTGCGGCAATTTTCGCAAATACATTATTTGAAGTATGTATGTGGCAGACGGCGATAGCCAAAGCGTCGGCGGCATCGTCTGGTCTTGGTATTTCTTTTAATTTCAGCAATGTTTGCGCCATTCTTTGCATCTGGCTTTTATCGGCAGAACCGTATCCCGTAAGCGCAGTTTTTACAAGACGGGGATTATATTCAAAAAGCGGGATTTTATTTAAAGACAGAGTTAAAAGGATAGCGCCGCGGGCTTGTCCAATGGCGGCTATAGAGCGCGCTTCTTTTAAAAAAAATAATTCCTCTATCGCCGCCGCCTTCGGCTGATATAGGTTTATAATTTGTTGTAATTGAGAATTGATTATTTGAAGCCTTTCAATTAGAGGTTTTGCGGATTTTGTAAGAATAGCGCCGTATTGCAATGCCCTGATGTCATTCCTTGAAGTTGTTTCAACAGCGCCCCAGCCTGTTATAGAAAGTCCCGGGTCTATGCCTAAAACTATCATTGAATTCTCCATTACCGCTAAAAAAATCCGCTCAAATTTCTGCTATTCTAACAAAAAACTTATTTTCCGTGTTTTTAAACGGAAGCCGTCCGCCAAAAAGTAAAGACGGCAAAAGACTTATTACAAAAATGGATTGCGGTAGCGCTATGCGTTTGCGCACGCCGCAGTGACACACGAGGTTTGGGCTTTTTTAAATGAATTGATGACAATAGCGGGACGCAAGGCAACAGCGCCGCTCGTGAAAGACGAAAGCATTGTTGCCGTTTGCGCTGTAAAAGAGAAAAGACGGAAACAGAAATGGGAAAAGACGTTAGAGCGGGTGTCATTGCGGCGGAAGCCGCAATCCCTGTTTGTTATAAGGTGTTCACCGCTTTCTGCCGATTTTCTTAAACCGCAAACTGGATTGCGGCTTCCGCCGCAATGACACCCGGGGTTTACGCTTTGACAACGGTTTCAACGCGGAATGGCAAACGGCAAAATGGATACCCGCTAAAAATGAAGCGCTGCTGCGCTTCATTTTTGCGAGTATGACAACTGCGGGGCTTGGCGCGAAAGCAATCATCGTTGTCGCCTCGCCTACCGCATCGCCCTAAAATAAAAAAGAGCGGAGCGTTTTTGCGCTCCGCTCTTTTTTATTAAATTTCTATTCCGAAATTTTTAACTGAGTTGCAAAACAGTATGTAAAGCAACTGAAGTTGCCATCTGTAATTGAGGGCAACTCACTTAACTTTACCAGATTTAATTAAAATTTCAGTTTCGCACCAAAACTGCCGCCCAAATCCGTCCACCCTCCTGCCATTTCCGCATTCAGCCCCAAAAACAGAAAAGCAACAGCGCTCACTTTCATTTCACCTTGCGCCTTTATGCCAA
>JAIRQB010000232.1 GCA_031256695.1 Elusimicrobiota bacterium
TTTCGAATTTACCATTACAAAAAGAAAATACCTCTGTCTGCTCTTTTTTGTTGCGCAGACTTAAAAAAAACAGCAGAAAAACTGCAAAACTGCCCGCCAATGTCAAATTTATCCAGTAAACTTCCGTGAAATACAAACTGAATGTCAGGCATTATTTTTAGTAGAATGAAACGGAGAAAACGGCAATAAAAAAGCGAAAAGTCCCGTTGTTATACCGCCGAAAGCCTTTTGCGTAATTTGTCGCCGTTATTACGTTGCCAAATAACGCTTAAGCATTTTGTTTCAAGCAAAATGCTTCAAAGATTAAGTTTTGCCGATACATTAGTCTCAAAAATTTCAGCGGCAAGTCCGCTGCCGACCTTGATACTTGGTGTCGCTTGCCGACTTTGTTTCTTGGTGTCGGCTTAAGAAATTTTTGAAGGCAAGAGCGAACGACTTACAATCAGCGATACCAGTAAAAATAAAAAGGAGCAAAATCTTTAGATTTTGCGCAACCTTAATCTCAAAAGCGCTCGCCCGCAAAATCAAATAAAACGGCGACGAATGGGCGAAAAAGCGCTTTTGAAGGCAAGAGCGAACGACTTACAATCAGCGATACCATTTTGCGTAATTTGCCAACGCTATTGCGTTGCCAAATAACGCTTAAGCATTTTGCTTCAAGCAAAATGCTTCAAAGATTAAGTTTTGTCGATACATTAGCCTCAAAAATTCTCGCCGCAAAGTCTGTTGCCGACTTTGTTTCTTTGTGTCGGCTTAAGAATTTTTGAATGTAGAGTAGAACGACATACCAACAAAAAGGAGTTTTTATGCCCACAGATGAAAAAGTAAAAAATGAGAAAGTAAAAGCATTAGACCTTGCCCTTTCCCAAATAGAGAAAGATTTTGGCAAAGAGGCAATAATGAGATTAGGCGATAAAAAGACAAGGGAAAAAGTTGATGTCATCCCTACGGGCGCTCTGCCTCTTGATATAGCCATAGGCGTAGGCGGCATACCGCGCGGACGTATAATTGAAATCTATGGTCCAGAATCTTCGGGCAAAACCACTTTGGCGCTTTGTATGGCTGCTGAAACTCAAAAATTAGGCGGTATAGCGGCATATATAGACGCTGAACACGCTATGGACCCGGAATACGCTTCAAAAATAGGCGTTGACATTGAAAATCTCTATATCTCTCAGCCGGATTCAGGCGAGCAGGCTTTAGAAATAGCAGACAAACTCATAAGGTCTGGCGCCGTTGACATAATAATAGTTGACTCAGTAGCCGCCCTTGTGCCTAAGGCTGAAATTGAAGGCAATATGGGCGATTCTTTTGTAGGGCTTCAAGCGAGGCTTATGAGCCAAGCGCTTAGAAAATTGACTTCAAATGTGTCTAAATCTAAGACATCAATAATTTTTATAAATCAGTTGAGGCAAAAAATAGGCGTTATGTGGGGCAATCCTGAAACTACCCCGGGCGGTATGGCTTTAAAGTTTTATGCTTCTGTCCGCCTTGATATAAGGAGAATTGAATCCGTAAAGAAAGGCGATGAAATTTTAGGCAATAGAGTAAGAGTGAAAGTGGCAAAAAATAAAGTAGCGCCGCCTTTTAGGCAGGCTGAATTTGAAATAATTTTTGGAGTAGGCGTAGACAAAAAAGGCTATTTAATAGATATGGGAGTAAGCGAAGGCATAGTGGAAAAGGCGGGCGCTTTCTTCAGTTATAACGGAGAGCGTATAGGGCAAGGACGCGAAAATGCCAAAGAGTTTTTAAATCAAAATCCTCATATAGCAGATGAAATAGAGACTAAAATCCGCTCAAAAGTATTTCCCAGCGCGGCAGATGCAAATGCGGCGGCAGTTGAGGCAAAAGGCAAAGAAATTCAATCGCCTGAGACGGAGGCGGCGCCGTCAAATGAAACGATAAAAAAAGACGAGCCTATACCGTTAGAAATAAATCCTGCAACGGCAGAAACCCCTCAAAATCCCCCTGAAAAACCCTCAAAAAGAGGACGCAAAAAAGCAGACGCTGAAAACTAAACTTTATTTCAGAAAAATTTAAAACAAAAATTTAAGAGGGAAAAATGAGATTTTTCAACACAACGGGACCCTGTTACCCTGAAAAGCATTATATGCTGCCGCCTAAAGACAGATTAGTCGGAGCGCAACTTGACAGGTATATTAGGGATGAACTCTATTGGGTTCTGCACGCTCCGCGCCAAACAGGCAAGACGACTTTTTTGCAAAGTTGGATGAGGGAAATAAACAGTTCTCGTCAAGCGCTGTCTTGCTATGTTAGCGTAGAAAATTGTCAGGGCGTTAAAGACCCAAAGGACTCTATGCCTGCGATATGCGAATCTATAAAAATGTTCGCTTCAAATTTTGATGTCCCCGTTCCAAATTATGACAGAGCAATGTCTCCTAATTCTCAACTAAATGCAATTTTAAGCGATTGGGCTAAAATTGTAGCGCCAAAATCTTTGATAGTTTTATTTGACGAAGTTGATACTTTAATAGAGGACACTTTAATCAGTTTTTTAAGGCAGTTGCGCGGCGGTTTTGCCGTTAAAGGCGCGGGCAAATTTCCAATATCCATAGCATTGGTTGGTATGAGAGATTTAAAAGACTATATAAAGACGGCAAAAGACGGCATTGCGCCAAATCCCGGCTCGCCTTTTAATATAAAGGCTGATTCCGTGTTTATGGCAAACTTTACAAAAGAAGATATAGGCAAATTGTTTTGGCAAAGGGCTGAAGAGACAGGGCAAAAAATTACAGAGGAAGCGCTCAACTATGTTTATGAGCAGACAGCAGGGCAGCCTTGGCTTGTAAATTCTTTATTTGCGCGGGCAACAATGAGAATTTTAGATGAAAACAGCAAAGAGACTGTTACTATAGAGCATATAAGGACGGCAAGAGAGCAGATGATTTTAGCGAGAGAAACTCATTTAGACGCTCTTGCCGTTAGGTTAAAAGAAGGAAAGATTTACCAAATAATAGGAAGTTTAATGACAGGAGAAGCCGACCCGTTTTTAACGCAAAGCGATGATTTTAGATATTGTTTGGATTTAGGCTTGGTCTCTATGAAAGAAGGAATGCCGACGGTGTCAAATCCAATATATAGAGAGACTTTAGCAAGAGAATTGACATTTGGAATGCAGCCTGCAATTTCTGCGCCGCAATGGAAATGGCAAAAAGACAACGGTTCTTTGGATATGGATGCTTTGCTTAAAGAATTTCAAAAGTTTTGGCGTCAAAACGCCGACATTTGGGAAGAACGCAGAAAAGAAAAGTTTAAATATACAGAAGCCTTTCCGCATTTATTATTGCAGGCTTTTTTGCAAAGAGTGTTAAACGGCGGAGGATATATAGACAGAGAATATGCCGCAGGCAGAGGGCGTATGGATTTGGCGGTTAGGTTTAAAGGCTATACTTATATAATAGAAATAAAACTGATTTACGATTATTCTAATCCTCAAATTGTTGCAGAAGAAGGTTTAGAGCAAATCAAAGAATATAGAGATACTGTAGATGCGGCGGCGCCGTCTTATCTTGTTATTTTTGACAGGCGCTCTTCTGATAAAAAGAAAAGTTGGGATGAAAGACTGACTTGGCGGCAAAAAGACGGCATAGTTATTGTCGGCTGTTAGAAATTAAAAGGCTTAAAGACTAAAAGAATGAAATTGGCAAAGGAGAACTCAAGTGATAAACATAGTTTTTGGATTAGACGACAAAGTTGCCGCTATGTGCGGGGCTTGTTGCGCCTCTATTTTGGCTAATTACAAACGAAAAGTTAAAAGTAATGGATTGCGGCGGGCGCAAACGCATAGCGCTGCCGCAATCCATTTTAAAATTGAAAAATTAAAAGTTAAAAGCGAATAGTTAAAAATTAAGGAAAACGGCAAAGCGGGAAGTCTTCCAAAGAGTGTCATTCTTGAGTTGCCAAACTATATAGGTAATGCAACTCAAAAATCATCTGCTAATTCAAATTGTAAAATGAGTACGAATGAATTTTATTTTGAAATATTTGAATTGAGTCGCTATTCTTTTTTTAAGCCCAAATGGATAAAAAGATTAAAAAGAATGCGTGAAGGAGAATAAAAATGCCGATTTATAAATGCCCTGAAGGCGATTATCAATCTGTTTTTGACGAAAATCAGAGGAAAATATCAGAATTTCATCAGAAAGAAAACGGCATTTCTGCCAATCAAAACAAGCCGCAAAAGCGCTATGCTTTTTTGAAAACTTTAGAACACAGCGTAAAATATCTATTCCGCAATTTTTTTAAAATACTTTTTATTATGTTGGGGTATAAAAGCGGAAGCAAGACTTATATACTTTTTGTTCTTTTTGGAGGGGTAGGCGATTTGATTAGAGAAAAAAGTATTGTTTGTGAACTGATTAAAATGTCGCCGCGCGTCGTAATAGATTTGGTATGGAAGAAAAAGAAAGCCTATCCATTTTTCTGCGAGATAAAAAATATCAGATTTTATTTATATTTAACTCAGCCGTTATTTCGCTTGATAAAGAAGCGATACGACATTGTCTATACTTGTCAGCACGATAAACCAGAAATGGTAAAAATAGAATTTATAAATGAAAACAAAAAACTCGCCGCATATATAAAGGAAAATATTAAAAAATATGAGACTGTCAAGTCAGCAAACAGCAACCATTTTATCTGCTCTTACAAAAAAGCGGCGGGAGTTGACAATATTTATGACAAAACTTT
>JAIRQB010000001.1 GCA_031256695.1 Elusimicrobiota bacterium
GTTATAGCGAAGGTTTATCTCTGTATTCGCAGGGACGCTATATAGAGGCTCAAAGGGCTTGGGAATTGACTTTAAGATTAAATCCTAATCATAAAAAAGCCGTCTCTGCTCTGTCTAATTTAAAAAAATCAGGACAAATATCGGAATAAAAAGGCATTGTTGCTGTTGGTTATTGTGAGGACATAGCGGTTGGCAGTTGTTATCTAATTGCTCATATTTTGCGCTTTATCTTTCTTGCGGAGTGTCTGAAAGGTAAAAACGGCGGGTCTTTATTTTAAAATTTCTTCGTTAACATTTACTTTTGAAGTTCTCAAAATATTCAAATACCACTCGTTTAAAATTCTATTGACTTTATACTGAGCATATGTATTTACATCTATATTTGGATTTAACTGCGCAATCAAATCATATTCAGATTTAGTTATTTTTACAGAAGAAATTAAAAGTGTTTTAAATTTCTGTATAGCAATCTGTTTTTTCAAAAGAGTTTCATATTCATTGGCAGCCATATTTATGCTTCTTAAAAAATTGCTGTAAGCTCTGGGGCTAAACATATTATTTTCGGCAAACATTGGAGAGTTGACTATATTGTTTTGCAATTCAGTATCAGAAACAATTATCTTATATTTCAACGATTGCTGATAAAAAATTTCATCCTGAATGAGAGATTCAACCGTCCTAGACTTTATTTGCGATATTTGCTCTTGAGTCACTGCAGCAGTAGAAACACTCTGCAATTGATTGAGCATATTTGCATATAAGGTGTTATACAATTTTGCAGACACTTTATTGCCGTTTATATTGATTGCCGTGTCCAAACTCGCTGTATTGCCGAATAGATAAGAGCCGAAACCGACAAAAATACCGGCAAAAAAACCTATTATTGTAATGATAAAAATAACCTGCATATGCCGTCTTAAAAAGTCCACTTTATTATTCCTCGCTATTTATAGTATTTATATATTCTTCATCAGTCTTAATTTTAGAGGATTTCCCCTCAAAATAAGCGCCTTCAACAATAGTCAGCAAGTCCGTAGTTATATCGCCTTCAACTCTTGACTTTGGCAACATCTCTATAGATTCTTTTGCAGAAATATTGCCTTTTACATATCCGCCTATCATAATAACTATAGTATTTATATTGCCTATAATTTGCCCTTCAGCGCCTATCATAACGCCGGCGGCTTCAATATTGCCGACAAATTTGCCGTCAACGCGCACAACCTTATCTGTTTTAATCTCGCCTTCAAAAACAGCGCTGCCGCCTATTATAGTCTCTACAGCCTCCAACAAACTTTTAGAACTCTTTTTTGACATTATTGCCTCCCTGAAGAATCTGATAATAAAAATGAAATTGGATTTATGGGTTTGCCGTTAAAATGAACTTCATAATGGACGTGAGAACCAGTCGCCGTCCCAGTATTCCCCATTTTCCCTATCAACTGACCCCTGACAACATATTCATCTACTAAAACCAAACGCCTATTAAGATGGGCATATGCTGTCCTATAGCCGTATCCGTGGTCAACAACTATGATATTTCCGTAACCGGACTGCCAACCTGAGAAAACAACTTTGCCTTTGGCTGTGGCAACAACATCTGTATTTAAAACATTGGCAATGTCAACTGCCGCGTGAAAATCTCTTGTATTACCGAAGAAAGGATTTTGTCTGAAGCCAAAATGAGAAGTTAAAACGCCTTTGGCAGGATAGCCGCGGGGAACAGCCATAAAGAGAGAACGCTGGTCTTTTATATACGATATTATCTCTAAATAACTTTTCTGCATATGATTATACTGCTCGGACACCGTATTCATTTGCTTTATGAGCGATGCATAATCTACGCGGTTATTCCCCCTTCCATACAAGACGGAAAGAAAAGCATTGCTTTGAATTTCTGTAGGTCCGCCTTCCCCTAAAAACTGCTCGGCAAAATTCTCTTCTATTATTGATTTCTTTGAATTAAGGGAAAGCAATGAGCGGATTTTATCGTCATTTGCTTGAACTTTTTCAAACATACTCTTTGTTTTTTCCAATTGTTCCGCAAAAAACAACATTCTAAACTGCATCACGCGATTGTCCGCTTTTACTCTTATATAATCAATATGCCGGCTTACAAGATACCCAGCCCACAATGTCACAGAAGTCCAAGACACAACCATTATGCACAAGACCAAAAGAGAAATACTCATCCTCTTGGGCTTTGCAGCGCCTTGATAGACGAGTATAAAAGTAACCTTCCTCTTAAGTTCTTTCCACGTCCTGCCAAATCCCACTCTCATAATGCTCCCATTCTACAAAAACTCACTCTTGCTGTCAATTTTTGTCCGTTTGTTATGCGTAAAGTTTTGACTTGAAGCCGTTAAAAAACCGTCAAATTCTGATTGTCTAAAAACTTATGCCTACAATAGCGATATTGTTTTCTTGCGCTTTTTTTATAGTTTCGTCTTTGTCTAACATTAAGGTGACCCCCGCTTCTATTATAAGCGCGCGGATTTTATTTTCTTTTAATGTATCTATTGTTTTTAAGCCTATTACGGGAATGTCAAATCTAAAGTCCTGATTGGGTTTTGCAACTTTTACAACAATAGCGTTTTCCCCGCCTAAAAGATAAGCCCTCTTTATGCACTCATCTGTCCCTTCTACCGATTCAACCGCTAAAACAGAGCGGTCTTTTACCACAACAGTTTGCCCTATATCAAGCCCTGCTATTGCTTTTGCCGTTTTAAACCCGAAATCAGCGTCTTTATTTTCATCAGAGGACAATTTCTTGCCTGATATTAAACCTTTAGGCGCAAGGAGAGAGGTTAAATAAGAATGAGACGGGATAAGAGTCATTCCGTCCTTGTCAAATTCAGCCGCTATTGTTTTTAAAATAGTGTCTGTCTTTTTGTTGATTAGGCTTCCCATAACTTTTATAGCCCTAAAATCCATAGAGATTGCGGAATAGATTTTTACGTGTTTTACTTGCCCCGCCATAATAACGGTTTTGACATTTTCGCTTTTTAAAGCGTCTATTATCTTTTGGAACTTTCCAACTGACAGGAAAAAAGTTTTATCGCAAAACTTTTCAAGTTCTCTATCAGCCTCTTCTTTTAAAGCGATACAAATTACTCTATTGCCGCTCTTTCTTATTTCTTGAGCGGTTAAAAATGGAAATCTGCCGTTTCCTGCTATTAGCCCGATATTTTCTGACATAAAAAATCCTTTTTACAAAAACAAAAATTTTTAATTTTCAATTCTTAACTTTTAATTTTGGAAGTTAATTGAAAATTTAAGGTCTTGCTATTGAGCGTTTTGAATTCTTAATAAACTCTAAAATTTCTTTGATTTCTGCAGATTGGTATGTTTCTAATTGCGCTACGGCATCTTTTAAGAGGAGTTTAGACATAAAGAGGATTTTGTAGGCTTTTTTTATTTGAGATATTTGTTCTTGAGTCATTTCCCGCCTTTTCATACCGACTAAATTTAAACCTTCTAAAACCGCCCTTTGCCCTGAACAAGCAGCGTAGGGAATAATATCCATACCCACCATAGAATTTGACCCCGTCATTGTGCCTTTGCCGAGTCTTGTCCACTGATGAACGCCGACATTTCCGCTTATAAAAGCGCCTTCGCCTACTTCAACGTGTCCGCCTAAAGAAGAACAGTTGGCAATAATCACATTATCGCCTACTCTTGTATCGTGAGCGGCGTGGGAGCAAGCCATAAAATAACAATTCTTGCCTATAATTGTTGAGTCAGTTTTATTGCCTCTATTGATTGTCACAAATTCTCTAAGAACAGTCCCCGCTCCTATAAAAACTTTTGTCTCTTTATCTTTATAACTTAAATCTTGCGGCTCTGTCCCCACAGAAGCAGAATGGAAAATTCGGCAATTTTCGCCTATTTCAGAATACTCTATAAAGCAATTTGCCCCTATTTTAGCGCCCGCCCTTATTATTGTATTCTTGCCGATTGCAGTATAAGCGCCTATTTCAACATTTTCCTCAATTTGAGCCGTCTTATCTATAAGCGCTGTTTTATCTATCATGGTCTTGTAATTCCTCTTTGAGAATTTTTGATAAAAGCAAATATATCTTGGACAGGAAGGCAATCGCTGTCTTTTAATTTTTCTAAAGCATCCTCTAAAGTCATTTTAGACATAAATAAAATTTTATAAGCCTCTTTAATTTTTTCAATATCCGATAATTTCATCTTGCTTCTTTTCATTCCTATTATATTTAGCCCTGCTAAAACAGCGCGGTCGCCTTGCGCTGTAGAATACGGGATAATATCCATTACCACCTTTGCGCCTCCGCTTACCATAGCGTGTTTGCCTATTTTGCAAAATTGATGAACGCCCACTCCCCCGCTGAAAATAGCATAATCACCCACCTCTACATGCCCAGCAAGACCTGTTGAATAGCCCACAATTACGCCGTCGCCTAAAATACAATCGTGCGCTATATGAGAGCAAGCCATAACAAGACAATTCTTGCCGACTATTGTCTGCCCTGCCGCGGCTGTTCCTCTGTTTACAGTGGCGCATTCGCGAATTGTTGTGCCGCCGCCTATTATGACTTTTGTTTCCTCGCCTTTATATTTTAAGTCTTGCGGTCTTTTACCTATAGAAGAAAAGTTGAAAATCTCGCAATTTTTGCCTATTTCAGCAAATTCTATCGCGGCTTGTCCGTGAATTTTAGTCCCAGCGCCTATAAAAGTTTTCTCGCCTATCACGGTATAAGGACCTATTTCAACATTTTCTTCAATTACAGCGCTTTTATCTATTATTGCTGTAGAATGTATTAAAGCCATTTTTTACTCCGGTTTATCAACTATCATAAACATAAATTCCGCTTCTGCTGCGAGTTTATCATTGACAAAGGCTTCGCCTCTTACCTTGCCTCGCCGCCCTACCCATTTAACAGCCTCAACGCGCAATTCTAAAATATCGCCTGGTTTTACAGGCTGTCTGAATTTTGCTCCGTCTATTGACATAAAATAAGCGAGACAATTTTTCATCTCCGGTTTTGACAAAAACAGAGCGCAAGAGGTTTGAGCCATAGATTCAACTATAAGAACGCCCGGCATTATAGGAGCGCCGGGAAAATGACCTTGAAAAAAAGCCTCATTTCCGCTTATGCATTTATAGCCTACGGCTTTTAACGGCTCATTATCGTTGATTTTAATCTTGTCAATCATCAAAAACGGAAATCTGTGCGGTATAATTTTTAAAACTTCTTCGTGGCTTAATATCTTTTCGCCTTCTTTTAACTGACTATACATCTTAAAACTCCTTTTGTTTTTAATTATCGCTATATGCGGCAACGGCTTTTCTTACAAACTCTTTTACAAAGTTGATATTGTTTTTATGCCCCGGCTTTTGCGCTATTATTTTTGCTTTTATGGGTTTTCCCGCCAAATAAATATCGCCTATTAAATCTATTATTTTATGGCGGACAAATTCGTCCTTATATCTTAAAGGCTCTTCATTTAATATGCCCTGCGCGCCTATCACTATGGCATTGTCAAAATTCCCGCCGAGCGCCAAATTGTTCTTTTGCAAATACT
>JAIRQB010000018.1 GCA_031256695.1 Elusimicrobiota bacterium
AAGACTTGGTGTCATTTGCGTCTTGCGCAAACGCATAGCGCCGTCGCAATCTGCTAAAGCCCCGGTGTCATTGCGGCGGAAGCCGCAATCCCTGTTTATTATAAAGTGTTCACCGCTTTCCGCCGTTTTCTTTTCAAAGGCAAAGACAAAGGCAAAATGGATACCCGCGCTGGCGCAATAGTGGCTTTCAGCCGCATTGCTGGCGCGAGTATGACAACACTGGAGGTTTACGCTTTGATGCCAGTTCCAGTGTCATTTGCGTCGTGCGCAATTCTGATAGAGACAAGTGCGATGAGCGGTTTAGATAGAAACTGGCGCTCGGCGCAAACGCATAGCGCTCGGCGCAAACACATAGCGTTGCCGCAATCCATTTTTGCCGTTTGCCATCGTTGTCATTCTCGCGCGGAGCGCGGGAATCCATTTTAAACAAAAGCAAAAAGCAGAAGACTTGGTGTCATTTGCGTCGGGCGCAAACGCATAGCGCTGCCGCAATCCATTTTAAAATTAAGAATTGAGATTCAAGAATTAACGGCAATAGATACCGAATCCTTAAAAATTCTCGCCCGCAAAGTCGGCTTGCCGACTTTACTTCTTGGTGTCGGCTTAAGAATTTTTGAAGGGGGAGCGCGAAGGACTTATTAACAAGGCGTTAGCAGTCTGCGTTATTTGTTTGCGCTTTTGCGCCAACAAATAACGCTAAATAAAAGAGAGGCAAAACTGAAGCAAAAATTGATTTTTTATTATTAAAATTTTTGCGAGGTTTTGCCGATTCCTTAAACTCAAAAATTTCAGCCGCAACGTCGGCGCCCGAAATTTTTGAAGGGGGAGCGCAAGGACTTACCAACAAAGGAGGGTTTTATGAGCATAGAATTAAAAAGTAAAAAGCAGGTTAGACAGCAGAAGGCGGATTTTGAAAAAGCAGGCATTTATGCGCCGGATTTTGACGCGGACGCCGTAAATGAGAAAACGCATAAAGAACCTGCTTGGATTCATTTCGGCTCAGGCAATCTTTTTAAGGCTTTTCACTGCGTTTTGTCTCAAACGATGATAGAAAAAGGTTATGACAGAGGAATTATTGTAGCCGAGCCTTTTCTGTATTCAATGATAGAGAAAGTCTATACGCCTTTTGACAATTTAGTTTTGCAAACTGTAATGAAAGCAGACGGCGGAATAGATGCGAATGTGATTTCAAGCATTACAGAGAGCATTGCGGCTGATTCAAGCGATGAGGCGAGTTGGAATAGATTAAAAGAAATTTTTACAAGCGCCTCTTTGCAAATTGTCACCTTTTCTATTACAGAAAAAGGCTATGATTTAAAAACAATAGACGGTTCTTTTAAGCCCGATGTCATAAAAGAATTTGAAAGCGGGACAAGCGCGCCTGTCCACGCTATGACAAAAATTGCCGCTCTGCTCTATGAGAGATATAAAAAAGGCAAATTTCCTTTGGCTTTAGTCAGCACTGATAATTTTTCTCACAATGGAGATAGATTAAAAGCGGCTGTTGTAGACGCGGCAAAAGAATGGCAAAAGCGCGGTTTTGTTGACGGCAATTTTATAGATTTCTTATCTGACCCAAAACAAATTTCTTTCCCTTGGTCTATGATAGATAAGATTACTCCCTATCCTTCGCCGAAAGTGCAGGAGCAATTAAAAAATATAGGTTTTGCTAATTCAGATTTAATTGAAGTAGCGCCCAATTCTTACTCCTCTGTCTTTGTAAATACTGAAGAGGCTCAATATCTTGTAATTGAGGATTCTTTTCCAAACGGGCGTCCGCCTCTTGAAAAAGCGGGAGTTTATTTTACAGATAGACAGACAGTAGACAAAGTTGAAAAGATGAAAGTCTGCACTTGTTTAAATCCCCTGCATACTGTTTTGGCAATTTTCGGCTGTCTTTTAGGATATACTTCTATTTCAAGCGCCGTAAAGGATTCCGATTTATTCAAAATAATCAATAAAGTCGGCTATGACGAAGGTATGCCCGTAGTAGTTGACCCCGGCATAATAAATCCAAAAGACTTTATAAAAGAGGTTTTGACTGTCCGTTTTCCAAATCCAAATATACCAGACACCCCGCAAAGAATAGCCACAGACACTTCTCAAAAATTGGGCATAAGATTCGGCGAGACAATAAAACTCTATGTTGAGAAAAATTTGGATATAAATAAACTCGTCTTTATTCCATTGGCTATAGCGGGCTGGTGCAGATATTTGCTCGCAATAGGCGATGACGGCAAACCATTTACTTTAAGCCCAGACCCATTGCTTAAAGACTTGCAGGGATTTTTAAAAGGCGTTGAAATAGGGAAAGTTGAAAGCGCCGAAGGGAAATTGCGCCCAATCCTTTCTAATACAAAAATTTTCGGCTCTGATTTATACAAAGCGGGGCTTGGAGAAAGAATAGAAAAGTATTTTAAAGAGATGATAAAAGGCGTCGGCGCAGTTAGAAATACAATAAAGAAAACGCTTGAAAATTAGCGTTTAAAACCGTTGCAAAAACGGCAATACAAAAAGGAGAAAAATATGAAGAAGTTTCTTTGTTTGATTTTATCGGTTGTATTCATTCTGAATACTTATCAATATGTTTTTGCCTGCACTACTATGATAGTCACAAAAGGCGCAAGCGCAGACGGCAGCGTTTTTGTCGCTCATTCTGACGATGACGATTTAGCAGACCAAAGCATTATTTATGTGCCTGCCAAAGATTATCCAAAAGGCGCTAAAAGAGCAGTCCACGGCAGCGCCGTCGCCGTAGGCGAACTTGGGAATTTTAAAGATTTTCTCGTCCCTCGTCTTGTTGACGCTGAGCGCTCGCCTGATTACGCTTATCCCGGACAAAAAAAATCTATTCCCATAGGCTATATTCCTCAAGTTGAGCATACTTACGCTTATTTAGACGGCAATTATGGAATTATAAATGAATACGGGCTGATGTTTGGCGAATGCACAGACGGCGCAAAAGTTACAAATGCGCCAAATAGCAATAGGCTTTTCTATTCGGCAGAACTCTCACGCATAGCGTTAGAGCGTTGCAAAACGGCAAGAGAAGCAGTTGAACTAATCGGCTCTTTAATAGAGGAATACGGCTATTACGGCACGGGAGAAACTCTGCCTGTGGCGGATTCAAAAGAGGCTTGGGTCATAGAAATGGCGCCTTCGCCCGAAGGAAAAGGCGGATTGTGGGTCGCTCAAAAAGTCCCCGATGGGCAATACTTTATAGCGGCAAATGAATTCCGCATAAGAGAAATTATACCCGGCAACCCCGACCAACTATACGGCAAAACGCTTTTTGACACAGTTGCAAGAAATAAAATGCGCGTTCCCGCCGACACTTCTAAAAATATGGATTGGCTTGCGACAGTCAGCAAAGGCGAATACAGCCATCCTTATTATTCCCTGCGCCGCGTTTGGAGAGGTCTCTCTCTTGCCGCGCCTTCTTTAAAATTGTCTCCTTGGGTTAAAGACGGAGGACTGACGAGAGATTATCCTTTCTCAGTAAAGCCCGACAAAAAAATGACTCTTGCAGACATCAAAAGAATTTACCGCGACCATTATGAAGGCACAGAATTTGATTTGACAAAAGGCGCAGCGGCTGGACCTTTCGGAAATCCCACCCGTTATCTTGGTCCCAAGGATCCCGGCGGCGATGTCGGAGACCCTAATGCTAAACTTGAAGGCGCTTGGGAACGCCCTATTTCTATGTTCTATACGGGCTATGTTTTTATAAATCAAAATAAGCCGGGAGTTCCATTCCCTTTAAACGCTATTTCTTGGATAGCGCTTGACACTCCCGCTGAATCAGTTTTTGTGCCGCTGCCCGTTGCAAAAACTCCCGCTTCATATGCGAGAGCGGACACAAGAAAATACGATGCAGACAGCGCTTTTTGGACTTATAATCTCGTCTCAGAATACGCTAATTTAAAATACAGTTATATGATTAAAGATATACAAGCAAGAGCCACAATACACGAAAAGAATTCAGAAGCGCTCGTAAATAGTTTGATTGGCAAATTGTCTTCTCTTGCGGCAAAAAATCCTCAAGCCGCATTGGACGCTTTTTCTAAATCTTTAAATGAAAATGCTGAAAATATCAGGCAAGATTGGAAAAATTTATTCTTTGAACTCGTAGCCAAATACAATCAAGGCTTTATAAATTCTCCGTCAAAAATGGCTCAAAGAGTCGGTTATCCTGAAGAATGGCTTAAAAACACCAATTATAAGACGGGACCCGTTTCTTACGAAAAACAGCAATAAAAGATTTAATGAGACTAATAAAAAAAGAGGAACGTTTTTGAACGTTCCTCTTTTTTTTATTTTGCAATTTTCTATTTCGGCAAGTTTCAAATTTTTTTCAAACCAAATTCATTATTTCGTCGGAATTTTTTTAATTTTTTATTTTAACAGAGAGAAAAAATTTGATTTCTTTTAATTCCATTTATTATAATGCCGACGCCTTGAAAGAATCCCTCGCCGTTTTAAGGGATTGGATGCAAATCAAACAAAAGGAGATTGCAATGGCGGCAAAAAAGAAAGCAGCAAAGAAACCAGTCAAGAAAGCGGCGGTTAAGAAAGCGGCTCCTAAAAAGAAAAAATAAGCGCTGTTTCAAAAATAAAAAAGCCTCAAAGTTAAAAAACTTTGAGGCTTTTTTATTTTTTGCAGTTTTTATTGTTTTCCGCCGAAATTTAATTTTATTTTTTCACAATAATGTCAAAATTCGTATATTTTCGCAGGGCATTTGGAATAATTACAGAGCCGTCTTCTTGCTGGAAATTTTCCAAAATTGCTAGGAAAGTTCTGCCCACAGCAACTCCCGAGCCGTTTAATGTGTGCAAAAATTCTCTTCTGCCGTCGGTATATTTCATTTTTATATTCATTCTGCGCGCCTGAAAATCTTTAAAGTTTGAGCAAGAAGATATTTCTCTATAAGCGTTTTCAAAAGGCAGCCAAACTTCCAAATCATATGTTTTAGACGATGAAAAGCCCAAATCTCCGCCGCAAAGCAAAGAGACT
Source organism: Elusimicrobiota bacterium (assembly GCA_031256695.1). Classification (GTDB taxonomy): domain Bacteria; phylum Elusimicrobiota; class Endomicrobiia; order Endomicrobiales; family Endomicrobiaceae; genus JAIRQB01. Next base: position 5,015 of record JAIRQB010000018.1, read on the forward strand.
CTATAAGGGAGTTCTAATTTTTCCAAAACAGACTCGGCATCCTTTGTCAGAAGTTCCAATTCATTCATTGAATCCTCGGGGCGGACAAATTTTACAAGTTCAACTTTGTCAAATTGATGATTGCGTATAAGCCCCTTTGTGTCTTTTCCATATGCGCCTGCTTCCCTTCTAAAACAAGCCGAATAAGAGACAAATTTTTGAGGCAGAATTTTTTCGTCTAAACAATCGTCCCTGTATATATTTGTCACAGGGACTTCTGCCGTCGGTATCAAATACAAATCATCGTCTGCGCATTTAAAAGCCTCTTCTGCAAATTTTGGAAGTTGTCCTGTGCCGCGCATTGAAGCGCTGTTTACCAAATAAGGCGTCAAAATTTCCTGATATCCTTTTTCTTTATGAGAATCTAAAAAGAAACTGATAATTGCTCTTTCTAAAACAGCGCCTTCATTTTTGAAAACAGCAAAGCGCGAGCCTGATATTTTTGCAGAAATTGAAAAATCAAGAATGCCCAAACTTTCGCCCAGTTCCCAATGAGATTTCGGTTTAAAGGAAAATTGCAGCGGATTGCCTGCAACTCTTACTATTTTATTATCGGCTGAACTGCTCCCCGCGGGGACGCTTTCATCGGGCATATTTGGAATAAAAAGCAAACTCTCTTCTATTTTCTTTTCTATAACGGATAATTCTTTTTCTTTATCCTGTATTGTATTTCTCATCTCATTTATTTTTTCAAGCATACCGGCTGACGCTTCTTCGCCTTTTCTTTTCAATTCGCCGATTTTTTGCGATTCTTTATTTCTGACATTGCGCAAAGTTTCAATTTCTGCAATCAAAACTTTTCTTTCATCGTCTAATTCTAAAACGGGCTTTAAGTCAATCTTTTGACTTCTTAAAGAAAGAGATTTTTCAACAAAGTCTAATTTGCTCCTGATTAGTTTAATGTCTAACATTTTACCCTCTCGTTTTTGCAAATTTTTATTGCGGCTTTTCCATAATTTTTATTGCGATTACTCTGCAGATTTTTGAGAATGCCGATTAGGATTTTGCGGCAAATTGTCTGTGAATTTCGTTTCGGCAATATACTATATTGAAAATCATTGTCAAAATACGAAAGACGGCATTCATTTTACCGCTGTTTTTTTTGTTTTTTTAAGAAAGCGGCAGAATTAAAAAAGGGCATTTTGGATTTTCCAAAACGCCCTTTTTGCAATGCCTTTTTCAATTCTCTATTTTTTATCTTTCATTTCAATTTTGCCGTGAATTAAAAATAGGCGACAATATAACAGAAAGTTATATCAGCGCCCATTTTAAGGTCTCAATCTTTACAATTTAGAAACTTGTTGCTAGTTGTATGGTCATCGTTTTTGCAAAGAAACTTTTGTGCCGCCGCTTTGTCAGCGCTATCGCTTGAGCGGGAATCCATTTTTGTTATAAGCCTTTCATCTTGTTTCTTTTTGTCTTTGAAAAAAGAAAAGAATTTTAACTCTCTCGTTTGAAAAATCTTAAAAACAATCATTTTTAATCCTTAAAAAATATAGAATACTGGCGCAAGCAAAGATGCGGGAATAGGAAAGCAACTGTGCCTTTTTTCGTAAGAAAAATTGCAGTTTCTCTTACGGCGCCGTTTAGGCATAAATAAAAAGTTTT
>JAIRQB010000034.1 GCA_031256695.1 Elusimicrobiota bacterium
ATAAAAAATGAAAATTACAAGTTTTTTCTTATGCAAGGAGACAAGGACATTTTTGAGGGATTTTTTTCTTTTGTTCCAAAAGACGGCGGCATTTTTTTAAGCAAAATATATATTAGAGAAAATTGCCGAGGCAAAGGATATGCCCGCAAATCAATTTCCTTTATAAAAGATGCGGCGCTAAAAGCAAAATTAAAGCATATAACCTTAACTGTCAATAAAAACAATAAAGATTCCATTGCCGCTTATAAAAAAATGGGCTTTAAAATAGAAAGTTCCGCAACAGCCGATATTGGCAATAATTTTGTAATGGACGATTACATAATGAAGTTAAAAATTTAGATTGCGGGTTAATAAATTAAAGTTACGGCAGACGGCAAAAACGGAATACTTTGATTTAAATCTAAAAAAAATAAAAACAAAGACATAAAGTTGACGTATTTCTATGCTATAAAAAGAGCGTTCAGATGCGGCAAGGCATAAACTTAAGAGTTTAAATTTTGAGATGGAAAGCGGTAAAAAACAACGGCAGAGAGGAGGCGGATATGAAAAAAGCATTGCCTTTTTTATTGATTGTTTTAGTTTGGCAGGCTGTTGAGGCTAAAATTTTGACAAGAGATAATGTCAGCATAGAAACGCCTCAAGAATGGAGCGATAATATAAGCAATAATCCATCGCCTTTAATAATGTCGGTATATATAGGGGACGATGAAAATGATTTTAAAGAAAATGCTGTAATCACAAAAGAAAAACTGCCGCAAACAATGTCTGTGTCTGAATATAAAGCGGCATCGCTTGACGGGCTAAAATTGATTTTTTCATCTCTGTCGGTCATAGAATCCAAAGACAATTATATGCTCATATCGCATAAACTTCAAAACGGCGCTGCAATCAGCCAAATGATTTATACATATATCAAAGACGGTTTTGCTTATAATTTGATATTTAGCGCCGCTTCTCAAAACTATAAAAAATCGGCGGCAGTTTTTAACAAGATGGCAAAATCGCTAAAAATCAAATGAGATTTGAAACGGCTGCAGATTTTGATTTTAAAAATTATTTTGGAATAGACAGAAAAGAAATAAAGCCTAATTGCATACTCTGCCATATTTTTGATTTGCCGCTTTTTTCAAATGAAGCGCAAAGCGGATTATTTTTTAAAAGCGCAAATACAGGCGACGCTTCAATAATAGGACTTAAGAATAATTTTTTAGCGGGCGATGCCGTATTATGTTTAAAGAAAACAAATTGTAAGAGAATTATTTTATTCGGCAGTTGCGGCGGGATTTGCGGAATTGATATAGGCGATATTATAGCGGCGGAAAAATCTTATAATTTTGAGAGTTTTTCAGATATGCTTAACGGAAAATGCGGAAAAGAATATATATATTCAACTCCAAATCTGTTGTCTGAAATTTGCAAAGAAAATCAAAAAATTAAAAGGAAAAATGCCGATTGCGCCGCATCTCTATTGTTAGAGAATTATTTTTTAAGTTTCTTTAAGAGCGCAAATATCGGCGCAATTGATATGGAATCTTCCATTGTCTTTTCTGCGGCTAAAGAAATAGAAGTTGATTTTTCCGCGATTATGTATGCGACAGACTTCGTTGGAAACTCTCAGTCTTTTCCCAATGCGCCGCTGGATATAAAGACAAAGAAACTAATATCCCGCTCAAGAAAAGAAGCCGCTGAAACTTTAAAACGCCTTGTCAAAAATCTTGCCTAAAACAAACCAAAAGCCGCTCATAGCGTCAATCAAAAAAAAAACAGGGATTTAAGAAAATGTGATTTCTTAAATCCCCGCAGTTATAGTCAAATCTTTTAATGCTTCTATTTTTGAAAATCTTTAAAGCAGTCCGTCTCTGCCGTTTCCCGCCTATTTCCTTGCCTTTACAATCAGGCAAATCTAAATTTTCAATCTATATTCTGAAAATACAAGTCTACATCAATGCCTTTTTTTATCATTTTATTGTCAAGCAAAAATTTAACCGTGCTTTTGAGATTTTTTATATCAACTGGGCTAAATTGCGGGTCATAATCTTGATAAGAAGCCATTTCTTTGACGGCATTTTCAGGAATGCCGCTCTCTTTTGAAGCAAGTTTATAGACTTTTTCAGGGTTGGCTTTTAAGTATTCTAAAGATTGTCTGTGGACCTTGATAAGTCTTTTGGCAAAGTCCGGGTTATCTCTATAAAGTTTGCCTGAAACTGCTATCACAAGTTCTCCGCCTATTAAACCTTCTCCGTCCGCTATGATTCTTGCTCCGCTTGCCTTTGCTTTTTGAGCGGCTGCCCCCGTCAAAAGAACTGCGTCAACTGTCTTGCTCTCCATAGCGGTAAAGGCCAAATCTATGCCCATCGGCAAATGCTGAACATCCTTTAAAGACATTCCGTTTTTTGTAAGAGCCGCCCCCAACATTTCGTGCAAAACTGTGCCTTGGGGACCTGCTATTTTTTTACCTTTTAGCGATTTTATATTTGTAATTGAGGGGTCTTTCGTCATAATGAAAAAGGCTTTAGGAGAACGCGAATACATAGAAATTACTTTTATATCCGCGCCGTTTGATAAAGCGGCAATTACAGCAATAGCGCCTACGGCATTGGCGGCATCTAAATCGCCGGAAATCAGCGCTTTTGCTTGGTCAGGCGCTGAAAAATAATGAGGAAATTGAAAAGAATATCCGTCTTTTTTGAATTCTTTTTCAAAAAGTTTTTGGTCTTTCTCTATCATATTGGGCAAATTTAAAGCCGAATTCACATATGAAATTTTAAATTCTTTGCTATTGGCGGCAAATACCGTTACAGCAAAGGCAAAGCACAAGCACAGCAAGACTTTGATTTTATTTTTCATTTTCTACTCCTTTTATTTCATTTTTATTGTTTTTATTTTCTTTTATATACCTTTTTGTGAAGGGACATACAGCAATACACCTTCCGCAAATTACGGCGTCAACCCCTATAGCAGCCGCTCTTTGCCTTGCTTTTTTCTCGCATAAATTGACATCTATGAGCTCGCTTCTGCTTGTCTTTATATCCCAATTCTTTCCTTTCACGGCTTCTGCGGGACAATTTTGCTGACAGAGACGGCAATTAAAACATTTGCCTTCATTATAAGGCTGATTTGTCTGCAATGGAATATCTGTTAAAAGAGAGGATAGCCTAACAGAAGAACCGAATTCTTTTGTAATAAGGAGGGCGCATTTGCCTATCCAGCCCAAACCCGCTCTTGTGGCAATCGTTTTATGGGGAATTAAAACAGTCTCTTCATCTAATGCATTTTCTCTCGCATATTCTCTCGTCTGAGCGATGGCATTATATCCCATATCAGAAATTTTTTGAGCGGCGCTTTGAACTATAAAATCTAACTTTTCATTTAAATCATTGTAATACTTAAAATACTCTTGAGTCGGCATATCTACAATGTCTTCTATCACTTTTGACGGATATTTAAGCGCTACCGCTATGCCGAAAGGCATATTGCGGCGATGGTCTGCGGGCAATTCAGTAATATCGCCGAAAGAGGCTAAATCAGCGCCTAAATCAAAAAGAAAGTCTTTAATTGCCGCGCTTTCATTATGCATATTTGCCCCCTCTGCCGCAAAAACCGTATAAAATAAAAATCAGCAATGATTTTCTTTATAAGATTTTTGAGGCAACTTTGCCTTTTAAACAAAGCATTTTAAATCAAGAAACTATTTAAACCTTATCCTCTGTATGCTTCTGTGTTATTCTGAAACAATATGTGTTTGATTATATGCTTTTTTACCTCTGCTTTCAAAAGAGAGACTTCAGAATATGCATTTGCTTACGAAGCGGCAATTTTTAATATAAATTATAGTCGCTATTTAGGCAATAAATAAAAAAGAAGCGTCTTTTCATTGACGCTTCTTTTTTATTTGTTGCTTTTACAATGCTGATTTTATTGCTTTCTCAATCAAAACTTCATATCAAATAGCCGCAATCTAACTTCATTCCAACAACAACCGCCTTGCCGCCCCGCCGCCCGCCTATCTTTTACGCCCCGCGCTTTTGCCTTTCTTTGAGGTTTTAGCGACGCTTTTTGACTTTACGCTCGTCTTTGCTTTTTCAGCCGCCTTTTTAGAAGTCACTTTCTTATCTGTATTTGATTTAGACTGTGAAACTTTTTGAGAATCTGCGCTTGCCACAACAGATGCCTGCTCTAAAGAAGCATTTGTTATAGCCAAAGCCGCCGCTTCAGGCGAGGCTGAAATGGGTTTAGGAAGTTCTGCTACGCCTTTTACTTCACTGATGCTTTCAATGCCTTCCAATTCAGCGCTGCCACGTCCGCCGGCAGTATTTGCTTTAGCATTCTCAAGGGCTGCGTCTATATAAGAGTCTGTGTCTTTATCATATGCGAGACGCTCTCCTTCTATAAAAATTTCAACGCGTCTGTTTAATTGTTTGCCTACTTCAGTCTTATTTGTAGCAACAGGCATTATATGAGCGAAACCCAAATAGTTCATAGAGCCTGAAGGAACTCCGTTTTCTATCAATTCCCAAAATACAGACTCGGCTCTATTCTTTGACAAAACTCTATTCCAACTTTCGCGCCCAGTAGAATCGGTATGCCCTTCAATAGTAATTTTGGTGATTTTGAACTTCTTTAAGTCTTTGGCGATTCTCTCTATATCTGCTTTCGCTTGTTTAGAAAGTTTGCTGCTGTCTGAATCAAATAATGCCGCAGAGAGTTTAAAAGACATCACAGCATTTTGACGGCGGACTTTGGCATCCTCTATCATCTCTTCATCTGTCAGCGGTCCCATTCTGTCTGCATAATCTATGTCGCCTGTTTTATTTGCCACAATTTCCGGCTGCGCAACCTTGCCGAATTTAATAGACGCTCCTAAATATGCCGAATATATGTCTGAATACTCGTAAATTTCAGCAGTAGCGCCGGCAAATAAACTTATACGCCCGCTTATATCATAATTGCCCTTTATGCCGACGCCGCCAAATATCTTCCCTATATTGCCGCCGCTTATTTTTTCACCGCCGTCAGCAGAAACTTCAAAAGAAGGTTCTTGCGAATCTTTCGTCATCGGCATTCCTATATAAATCTTACCGCCCCAAGTAAAAGATTCATCTACCCTAAAACTCTTTTTTAATCCGCCTAAAATATCAGCGCGAAAATAATCCCCCTTCTCTACAACAATAGCATCAGCGCTGTCCTTTATATCCCCAGCCATAGTATAACCGCCGCGGGCGCCGGCAAAAAAAGATATATTTGCCGCTGCCGATATAATTTCGCTTTCTAATGAAAATTTGATTGTATCGGTTTCAAATTTAGCCTTTTCGCCATTTATATCTACATCAAAATTCTGTTTCCCGTAACTCACCATAACATTCGTAATAAAAGAAGAGGCTTTCCAAGTCTTATATAAACCCGCTTCCATATTGTTTACTGAAGCCTCAAAAATATCCTCTTTCGCCGTCATCTCTTGATAACTTACAAATAATCCGCCGTCATCAAATAAATCATAACCCGCCTGAGCGCCTGCGCCTGATACTTCAAAACCATTCTCTATGCCGGAAATTTTATTTGAAAGAGCAAAAACATCGCCCATTACCCAGAAATTATTGCTGCGCCCTTTCTCTTTGAGCATCTGCTTATCGCCTAAATATATCCTTTTTCCCGCTGAAAGAGGACCATAATCCCAAAAAAGCCTTGTAGGCAATGCTTTTAAATTGACATAGAAAACTTTCGCAAAATATTGCTGTTGAGGAGTTAAATTTGAATAACCGCCAATGCCGTCCCCGCCTAAAGGCATTGGAGAAGCAAAAGCATTAACATTTGTGCTTTTTAATACCAAATAGCCTATATAATTATATATAGCACCGCTATAAATAGTCGTATCGCCCTCTCTCCATAAAAATTCATATTCATAATTCCTATTGATTATAGAAGCGGCATTGAGAAATGTGTCAGGCTCATCGGTATTATTTGCGTATAGAAAATCAATCGTTTGCCCCTCCGACGGCTCACTCACCTGAGGCGCTGTCTCTATTGATAAAGCAACCGCGCCGTCCCTTATAATGATAGTTTGAGCGTGAAGCGAAGTAGCCCCGCCGTTCTCAAAATCTACCAAAATACCAAGCGTAGTGTCTTGTTTTAAATCTAATAATTCAAAATCAGCGCTGAAAGGCAGACGTTTTGCGCCCGTAAAAATCAAATTTCCCTCTTCTACAAATAATTCTATAAGAGAATCGCCATTGACCCTTAAAGCCGCTCCATTTATTATCACATCCCCCGCCCCTTTCTTTACTATAGAACTATTCTTCCCCGCTATGCCCGTTTGACCATATGTTATGCCGCCGTCTAAAACTATCTTGCGCGACGCATCCGCTGTAAATTCTACCTGAGAGCCATTGTCTAAATGAAAATCATTGCCGACGCCGTTTGCTGAATTTTGCGTGAAAAATACATCTTTATTTTCAGCCTTTATCTCAGCCTTGCCGGCAGTTATATAAAAAGCGCCGCCTCGGACAGCGCTCTTATTATATTTGAAGTCTGTGTCGGTAAATATACCCGTAGAATTTGAAAAATAGACCGCCCCGCCTAAATTATCTGATTCATTAGAACTAAATTCAGCGCCGTTTATTATTATCTTGGAATTTTCAAGAGCAATAGCGCCGCCGCCCGCTGAACCTACTATGCCGCTGCCGCCGAATTGCTGAACCTTATTGCTTATAAAACTCGCTTTGCTGTTTGTAAATGTAAATACAGCATTGCCACTGCCGTATATAGCCCCGCCAAAATCACGAGTAGTGTTATTTGCAAATACTATAGTAGTATTTGAAAAATCCGCAGTAGCGCCGTTTAATGCTATCCCCCCTCCGCCGTATCTGCCCGTATTGTTTACAAAAGATACAGTAGAAGACTTAAAATCTATATCAGATAAATTAGCGTAAATTGCCCCGCCAAAATCATCCCTTGCAGTATTGTCTATAAAAAGAACATCGCTGTCTGCAAAGGTTATTTTAGAGTCCGCATCGGCATATATTGCCCCGCCAAAATCACGCGCCGTGTTTTTTTCAAAAGTGACTTTTGTGTTTACAAAACTGACGGGTGAAAGGCTGTCTGCATAAATTGCCCCGCCTGAACCGTTGCCCACAGTGTTTTTATTAAATACGACTTTAGAATTTGTAAAAAGCGCTATTGAATTACCGCCCGTATAAATTGCCCCGCCAAAATTGCGCTCTACATTATTGTTTATAAAAGAAAGAACGCTGTCTTCAACTTTCAAGTTGGAATTTGCTCCGCTGTAAATTGCCCCACCGTAATCCCTTGCCGTATTATTTGTCCAACTTGCCGTAGTTTTGTCAAAAACGGCGCTTGATTGCGTTAAATAAAATGCCCCGCCGTAATCCCTTGCCGTATTGTCCATAAAAGAAACCTTGCTACCTGTAAAAATTATATTAGAATCAACCCCCGCATAAAAAACCCCGCCGAAGTCTTTTGCCGTATTGTCTATAAAAATAGCAGAAATATTTACAAAGTCCGCTTTGGCAAAATTATTTATATGAAAAACTCCGCCTGAACCGTTTAATGCAGAGTTTGCATTGAAAGTAAGCGAACTCTTCGCAAAAATAACAGAGCCTTTATTTGAAAGCGCTATCGCTCCGCCGCCAAAGCCCTCTGTAATGTCTTTTGTAAAAGTCAATGAGGACTCATCTATCTTTAATATAGAGTTGTCGGCTACATAAAAAACCCCGCCGAAACTTAAAGCGGTATTTTCTGTAAAGGTCGCTGTGGAATTAGCAAAAACGCCCGTTGATTTATCATATACGGCAATAGCCCCGCCAAAAGACGCTTTGTTGACAATCCATCTAGTCTTTGTCTTTGTAAATACAAAACTTGACGGGTCGGCAAAAAGCGCCCCGCCCATATTTGCCGCGCTATTATTTATAAAAGGAATTTCTATATCTGTAAAATATAAACGCGAGTTTAAAAGAGAGATAGCGCCGCCTGAAATGTCAGCATAGTTATTCTCAAAAGAAATTGAACTCTTTTTTGTAAAAGTCATACTTGACTTATTGGATAAAGCAATAGCGCCGCCTATGCTTGCAGTATTTCTATCAAAACGAATATTTGAATTTGTAGAAATAAAAACAGAGTTGTCCATAAAAATTGCTCCGCCGGAATTAGCGGTATTGCCGGCAAATTTTATTTGAGAATTAAAAATTTGAACGTTTATTCTACCCAAAAACAGAGCGCCGCCTGAGGATATAGCGGTATTATTTGTGAAAACAGCAGAACTGCCGTCAAATGATAATTGATATTCTGCTTGCGTATGTCCAACATAAATAGCGCCGCCGTTCTTAGCGGTATTTTGTATAAAAGAAAGACTTGATTTATTTATTAAAACTCTAGGCGATATATGAAAAGAAGCGGGAGCATCGCTAAAAACTTGTATTGCGCCGCCATTCTTCATAGCCGCATTAAATTGAAAGGCAAGAGTAGATTTGAATATCTCGGCATTTGCTGAATAAAAGGACATAGCGCCGCCGTTTTCAAAAACAGATGTATTGCTTGTAAAATTAAGATAACTATTTTCAGTCTTAAAATGAGCCCAACTTGACATTGCAATACCTTGAATAAAAAACGCTGCTCCGCCGTATTTGTAGTTGGCGCCGCCGTTATCTAAATATAAATTATTTTGAAAATCCGCCGTGCTGCTTTCTAAACTAAAAATGTCAGATATTATCACAACAGCGCCTCCCATAGCGGCTGTGTATGTATTGTATATACCATTGGAATTGCCTTTAAACATCAAATAAGTTTTTTGAATATCTACTCTGCCGCCGGAGAATATAGATATAGCGCCCCCTATATTATTTACGAAAGAAATAGAACTTTTGTAAAAATCAAACTGAGGATTAATATCGCTTGAAATCATAGATTCCATATAAGTGGCGTTGCCCGCTGTATTGCCCTCAAAATTGACAACGCTAGAAGATATTTTAAGTCTGGTTCCGCCGCCAGAAGCGCCGGAATATAAAAAAATAAGCGACCCGAAAGTTCTTCCATTAACATCGGTATTATACCCATTGTTTTTAAAAGAAATGGAACTCGCTAATATAGACATAGCGCCTGAATTAGCATAAGCATTGGGGGCAAAAATAAGCGAATCCATTTGAGAAGTGCTAGCGCCAGGCACAGGCGCAACATTGTTTAGAAAGGTAACTGAAGAGTTGAGGAACATATAGGACTTGTTCTGGTTTCTCATAATAGTTTTAGTGAAATTATGAAAAAGAAAATTACCAGAAAGTGTAATTGTCGCTACGCCAACACCGCCAAAAGCTACATAACCTACACCTTGATTATCAAGACCTAAACCTTGACCATCAAGAATACTGTAACCTGATGTCCTGCCTCTAATTGTGCCTGTTGCCCCTATATTTGTAATACCACTAGTCATTACCATATGATTTTCATAATCAAGGAGATTTATATCAAAGCCGTTATCAGCAATAGCGGTTACAAAATCAGAAAAATCATAACCGAAAGATTTATTAGCAGCAAAGAAAAGAGAGAAAAAGAAAAAGAAGCAAAAAACTAAAGAAACAAGAGATTTCTTATTGCCACCGCCGTTACAATTAAAACAAATAAACTTTTTCATAAAACCTCCCCGTAAAACCAAAATTACACCATTTGCTGAACTTACTTTATATATAAACCTATTGAAGTTGAGAATTGAGAAGTAGGCTGTATCATTTTTTACTGAAACAAAGACTTTTTTTCCTTTGCCCAAAATAAAAAAAAGCGGTTTGAAAAAATCCGCTTTTTGAATTGATTTTACTATTAGATTTGTTTTGAAAAACTTCTGAATAGTTTTTAATATAACAATATAATAAGAGGCTGTTTGATGAGGCTGTTTGATGAGGCTGTTTGATGAGGCTGTTTGATGAGGCTGTTTGATGAGGCTGTTTGATGAGGCTGTTTGATGAGGCTGTTTGATGAGGCTGTTTGATG
>JAIRQB010000041.1 GCA_031256695.1 Elusimicrobiota bacterium
TTAAAAATGCAAGACGAAATTGGAAAGGCGCTTAATTTTGCAAGATAAAGAAAAGCAAAAATACAATTCAACAGCGCAATAAAGAAGTTAAACTAAAAAAAAGGAGAAACAAAATGAAAGAGATTTTACGCAAGGCGGCGGAAAGATTTGACAAAAACAAGTGCAAGGTATGCCCTGTATGCAATGGGGCTGTATGCGGCGGGCTTTTGCCCGGTATGGGCGGCATCGGCAGCGGCGCATCTTTTCAAAACAATATCAAGGCTCTCGCCGATAAAAAACTCGCAATGAAGGTTTTACACAATGCCAATAATCCAAATTGCGAATTAGAAATTTTTGGACGTAAAATTTCATTTCCTTTTATGATAGCGCCTATCGGCGATGTGACTATGAATGTCGGCGGGCATTTGACAATAACGCAATACACTTCAATCATAATTAAAGCCTGCGTTGAACTTGGGACTTTTGCAAGCATCGGCGATTTGCCGAAAGTTGAGCCTTTTGAAAGCGCCGTAAATACTATACAGGGACGCGGCAAAAATGTGATTCCTTTTATAAAAACTTGGTTAGACGATGAATTTATGAAAAAGTTGGAAATTACAGCAAAAGCGGGTTGCGATATTTGCGGAAGCGATGTGGATTCAGCGGGTTTGCCCGGTCTTAGAAATTGCCCTACTCCCGTAACTTTATGGGATGGGAAAAAATTGAGCGAAATGGTTAAGAAAGTTCACTCTTTTGGAATGAAATATATTATCAAAGGCATTATGAGCGTAAAAGACGCTGAAATTGCGGCAGGCGCGGGCGCAGATGCCATTGTTGTGTCAAATCACGGCGGAAGAGTTTTAGATTATACTCCCGGCTCTGCCGAAGTCTTGCCGTCTATTGCTGAAGCGGTAGGCAAAGATTTAATTGTAATGGCTGACGGCGGGGTAAGGACAGGCGCTGATGTTTTAAAAATGCTGGCGCTCGGCGCAAAGTTGGTTTTAATTTGCCGTCCCGCAGCCATAGCGGCGCACGGAGATGAAGAAAACGGTCTTCAAAAATATTTCACAATTATTAAAAACGATTTGCTCCATTGTATGCGTATGACAAATTGTTCAGATTTGCAATCTGTAAATAAAAATATTCTTTGCTAGCGCAAAAAAGCCGCAAATCAGATTTGTAATCTATAAGCAAAAATATTATTTGCTAATATAAATTGAGGTTGGGTTGCAGGTATAATCGGCAGCCCCGCTTCAATTAAATACAATTGAGGATTAAAAATAAAAACGATTGTTTTAAAATTTCAAGGAGTTTAAATTTGAGGATTACGAGAATATCTATTGAGCAAATGAGCAACATTGCAAAAGAGGCATTTTTAGTTAACAGGGATTGCGGCGCGCTATGCGTTTGCGCCCTAAATTCCCCATCGTATATTTCCATATTTTTCCCATATTGATTTTGCGGCTGTTTGCCGCTATCATTCCTTTTGCTATTTTTGCCAAGTTAGCATCGCTCATATCCATAAAAGAGCCGAATGAAGCGCCGCTGGCAAAATATGCTTTGAAGTCTGCATCCTTTTGTATTATCGCTTTTATGCCTTTTATTAGTCTATTATTATTTGCGCTCTCTATAATTGTATAAGTGTTTTTTATTATGCTTTCAAATATATTTTTTTCAGCCTTATCGCTTCCCTTAATGTTATATATTGCTTTTACGCCTAAATTTTTTACTCCGTTTGTTTCAGCCTCGTCTATTATTCTCTGCAATGGAACATAATGCGGGTTTAACTCTACTATTCTATTGTATTGTTTCTGTGTCAAAACGCCGCCGTCAACTAAAATATGCAAAACTCTTTTTTGATACTCGTATAATCTATTGGCAATGCCTTCAATTTTGTCAGAGTTGCCGTATTCTTTCATCAGTCTAAACATTGTTTTGTTAGATTTAAATAGTTGCCCTTTCGTCACGTCTACATCTTTTCTCTGCATTAAATCGGCAATATATCTTTTGGCTATCAGACAATCGTGTAAATCCTGCATAATCTCATCTGTGTTTTTTGTATCTGATATTTTTTTAGCGTCATTTATAATCTGTTGCAGTCCTTCGCCGTTCCACTCTATATTGCCGTCTTTATTTAAACTATAAGTGCCGTAAAGCAAGGCTGATTTTGCCCGCCCGACTCCGCCCGCATTTAGTCTAAACTGCTTATATACGTCTGTTTTTACGCCTAACTTTTGCGCCTTTTTTTCTAAAATGTCTATTGAATGCCCTCTGTCTAAAAATTGTCTATATCTTTTTTCATTAAAAATTTTGTCTTTTAATGTTTTAAATTGTCCGACAGGTTTTTCTTGAGCCTTGTTTTGATTTGTCTCGTCTTGCGCGCTGTTATTTATGGTGTCTGCAGGTATAAGAGAATTGTCAAAAGTCTCGGCTCGGCTGTATTTGACATCATCATTTTGTTTTTTTATATTGCCTTGCCCCTGATAGAAAGACTCGTTTACAGAGCGGTTATGGGCTGTCGGAGTGCTATCAGAGATTAAAGACTTGATGCCGCTGGCAGATACAGTATTATAGGCTGTGGCACTGTAAGCGGCATTATTGTTAGAAATAGTTGGTGACAAGCCACCAGAGGCTCCAGGGGGCGCGGTATGCGTGCTTGCAAGTGTGTCGCCCTCGTTACTATTATTCAAACGACCCTGGAGCCGCTCTATTTTTTGTAACTCTATACTATATATTCTGTGTCCTGCCTTTATGCTTTCTTTCAGTGTTAAATAAGCAATTCCTTTTTCTGTTTTTCCCGCCTCATTCTCAAATTCAGTTATAGCATTAAACCGTTTTATAGACTTAATATTTACATCGTTGTTTTTGTCCTTTGTTGTCTCTTTTAATATCGCATTTTCAAATAGTTTATCAATAACGCTTGCCGCTAAATAATGTTGATTTCTTGTAAATCCATTTAAAATACTTTTTTCAACTGCTTTATTGCTAACAATTTTATGGATTTGAATGGAATTTACTTGCGCCGTTATTCCCGTCTGAATATTCTTAATCTCTTTTCCAGCCAACTTTTTAAGACTATTTATAACTTTTTGTAGTGTTATAAACCGCTCCGCAATTTTTACTGGGTTCATTAAGACCTCTTTTGCCTCTTTATTTGCCGTATTTTCCGCTTCTTTTATTCTACTATTTTCACCATCGGCTCTTTTGTAGTAAGTTTTTTTAATTTCAATAAGTTTAGGGTCAAATAAAACAAAGTTGCGCGCCTCGCTGTTTGTTTTGCCGCTATAAGTCCCCGCAGGATATTCATTGCCTAAAATGCCGTATTCTAAAAGTTTCAGCGAAGCGGCTTTGTCTGATTGTAATGCCCTTTGCAGTTGCTGATATAGCCATCCGCCGTCTTGCTTATTTATATGTTTCATATAACCGTCTATATTGTCATCTGCAGGATTTATTACTTCATACAATCCAAAACTCGTTGCTATCGCTTTCACTAAAGACACTTCCTTGTCATAAATTTTGAATTCGTTTTTTTCTTTCTGAAACATCTCTTTTAATGCCTTCTTAACCTTGTCAGACTGCTGTTCTATAGGTTTATCCCATTGCAAAAAATCCTCGCTTTCGGGGATTTCTAATTTATACAGTTGTCCTTTTGGTTTTTCCTTGTATTCCTTGACAAACTTTATGTCTTCCTCTATATCTTCTAACTCTTCTTGAATATCTGATGTTATGACATCGTCCGACCGGTCTATTGTCTTCCATCTGTATTTCTCTTGTATATATTGTCTTTTTTGTTCTGATGAGTTGTGTATTAAATTTTTCAAACGAAATTCGTCTAATCTAAGTTTTTTTAATAATTTTTGTTTGCCGGTTTCTGCCATCTTTACTATTAAAAAAGCCTGTCTTGCATTGTATTTTCCTGTATCTATCGTTAATACTTTTCTATAGTATTCCCCTATTTTTCTTATTCCGCCTGCATAATGCCCCCAGCCGAATGCTTGCGCTCCTTCCCCGCTGCCGATTTTATCGTTAGAAAATTCTGTTATTCCTTTTGCGTGAGTGCCGTGCCAAGCCCCTTGGAAATAAAAATTGCCGTCAGCGTCTTTCGCGTTTTTTAGCATTTCTGATATAATAATTTCGTCGCCGCTCCGAGTCCCCAAATTAGATGTTATGGCAGGGGCGGCGATTGTTTGTTGTGATATATCAATTACATCGCTTAAATGAACAGTTGTTTTTCCATTCTGTTTTTCATCGCCTTTATTTTCCTCCGCAAATAATTTAACCGTAAAAACCTCATTTCCTATTCTTATCGGCGTATAAAAATAATGATAATTTAAGACATTAGGTTTCTTATCTTGTTTTGTATTAGCAACGCTTTCAATCAATACGGAATTTGCTATCAATTTGTCTATTAAATTCAAATAATGTTTATGTCTTGCTTCTTCATAGCCTTGTCTTTTAAATGCTCTTTTCCCGCCTAAAATATGCTCTTCATTCTGTTTTAATAAATCAATCAGCCAATTTTCACTCAAAGTTTCTATCTTTTGACCGCTATTTATAATGTTTTCAATGTATTGTTTTACATCTTGTTGTGAAACCTTATTCTTAATATCATTTGTTAAATCTAAAATTTTTACTTTTTCTTTTAAATCAATACCTTCTAACAAAGGCTGATTAAAAGCATTCATTCTGCCTGATTGCGCTGTCAGCATTTCCGTTATAATTTCTTTTTCTGTTTTTGCTTTTGCGGCATTTGATATAAAGTTAGGTATCAATCTATCGGCTGTTTCTTGTATAGGTTTTCCTTGTCTAAGCGCTGTTGTTATTATTGCGGGCGTCAAGAGCGCCGCTGTTTCGCGCGATACTTTATCCCATTGTTTTTTATTATATTTAGGCGGGGCGACTGCCGCCATTTCTTTTGATATTTTTTCATATATGCGTTCATATTCTTCATTACCTTTGCCGATGCCGCTATCTTGTAAAAGTTTTTCATTTTCAGCGGAAATTTTATTTAGGCTTTCTGTAATTCTTTTAATATCTGCGGCGCTTAAATCTTCGGGGTTATTTCTTATATAGTTTGTCAAAACTTCAAAATCTTTAGTTGCGGCGAAAGCCTCTATAAGTTTTGCGCCGTCAAAGACTATATCGCCGTCTGTTTGCGCGGCTTCCATATAATTTTTAGCGCCTATTTTATTTGCGGCTTGGGCTATTTGTTCTGCTGTCAATCCTTGTTGCATAAAAACTTGGTTAAAATCTTCGGCTTTAATATAGAGTGTTTCAACGGCGCTATTTTTTACCGCTTCGTTATGCAATGTTTGGAATGCTGAGGGCAATCTTTCTCTTGTTTTACTTTTTGCGATATTAGCGCCTAATGCCAGCAAAGTTTCTTTTAGCGTTTGCGCTTTTTTTGCCGACGCTATAAATGCGGCGTCATAGACGCCTGTATCAAAAGACATATTATTGGCATCAAGGACAACTTTAGTTCCTGCGCCCGCTTTGAATGCCGCATTTTTTAATTCTGCAGCAGCATATTTTTGTCTATTCTAATCCGCTGCTTCTAAAATCAAATATTAGCAATGCAATAAAAAGCGCATTTTTTCAGTTATTAGTATGTCCGCTGAAGCGGATAAAACAGGAGGCTTATATGATTAACATTAAGAATTGCATTTTTACATTGTTGCTGATATTGTGTATGGCGCTTTTCGCATCGCATTCTCAAGGCGATTTGGGATTAGAGCAAAACTACAATGAAAACAGCGCTGACGGCTCTCCGCTTAAAAGCGACTCTATTTTCCTTATAAATTACGGTCTCTATCATATCTTCGGCAATGCCGGCATAGGTTTTTCATATTGCTATAATAGTTGCCCGAAGCAGCCGCATTATCCTGCAGACTCGCCCTATAGCGGCTATGCTGTCAAAGAATATAATGTATACGGCAATTTGGCGGAATTCTTTAAAATTGAAGACTCTTTTAAAGAAGTCAGAGAAATAAGTTTTCTCTTTGACGATATCTTTAAGGGCGAAGACGAACAAAGTTTATATATGTGGAATGAAAACAGTTTCGGCGCATTTAGCGGCGGTTATTAGAAATCATACCGTCCATAAAAATATATATGCGCGCGCCGTTTATTTGAGTTAAAAGCAAATTTTTATTCATTTAAACGGCGTGTTTTTTTATTTTTATAAAGGAGAAAGACAATGAGTAAAACTGTCAAAGACCAAGAATTTGTAGAAAACGATTTGATTTCTTTTGAAGATGTCCCGGGCAATGATGCGATGAAGAGAAAAATTTTGGCTTATTCCGATTCTCTAATGTGCGTTGAAAATTATTTTAAAAGCGGCGCCGCAGCGCCTCTGCACAGCCATCCGCATACTCAAATAGCCTATATTGTAGAGGGAGTTTTTGAATTTGACGCAGACGGCAAAAAATATATTCTCAAAAAAGGCGATTCTCTCTTTTTAAAAAGCAATGTTCTTCACGGAGTAAAAACAATAGAGAAAGGAATTGTTCTTGATGTTTTTAATCCGATGAGAGAAGATTTTGTCAAATAGCGCCGACGGCAAAAAAGGATGAAAAATGTCCATCTCTTATAAAAATTCAGGCGTAAATGTTGAAGCGGGCAATGAATTTGTCCGCAGAATTAAAAAAAGTCTGCCCAAAATAGGCGGTTTTGGCGCTTTATTTCCTTTGCCTAATTCAAATTATATTCTTGCATCGTCTGCAGACGGAGTCGGAACAAAATTAAAACTCGCTTTTTTATTAGACAAACACGATACGGTAGGCATAGACCTCGTCGCTATGAATGTCAACGATTTAATTTGCTGCGGCGCAAAACCTCTTTTTTTTCTTGATTATTTTGCGTGCGGGAAATTAGACATAGCGCAAGCACAAGAAGTTATAAAAGGAATTTCAAAAGGCTGCAAAAT
>JAIRQB010000066.1 GCA_031256695.1 Elusimicrobiota bacterium
TCTATGCCGCCTTTAAATGAGAGATTTTTTATATTGCTTTTTGGGATTATTGCTTTTTT
Source organism: Elusimicrobiota bacterium (assembly GCA_031256695.1). Lineage (GTDB taxonomy): Bacteria > Elusimicrobiota > Endomicrobiia > Endomicrobiales > Endomicrobiaceae > JAIRQB01. The sequence continues at coordinate 60 of JAIRQB010000066.1, forward strand.
AAAGCCCAATTTTTGCGCTTCGGCAAGCCTCTCTGATGCAAAAATTACGGGACGGACTTCGCCAATCCGCAACTGCTATTTCTATTTTTTCATTGCAGAGGCTATTGCATCTTTTTTTTTAATTGTTGCGCCATATCAAGCCCGTCTTTATTTTTCACTATAAGAGCAAATAAAGCTTTGCCTTTTGAGGCTTTTTCCCACATCTGCCCGATTATTTCTTTTCTTTTTGTATCTTGACTGTCAATTAAATGAGCGCCTTTATATTCTATAGCAAATTTACGCCCGTCTTCTAACTCGCCTACAAAGTCAGGGTAAAATCTATCCTCGCTTGTAGGCAGCCAAAAAGAATTCTTATTGCGCGGCAAATTGCGAAGCCAAAATTTGACTTGCGGCAGAGAATCTATCGCTTTGGCGCATTCAAACTCTTCCCCTCTATCGCCTCCGTCAATCAAAGGAATTTTTTTAGAGCCTAAATAATGTTTTTGGAATTTATAGCGCATCTGCATCATTAACTCGCCGTCATACATAGACTCAAAAAACTCAAAACCATTGTCAAAATTTAATTCAACTATGCTGCCGCTACCGAAAAGCGCTGTTTGATAAGACGTTTCTCGCGCTTTTTGACGCGCTTTTTTTATTTTTTCTGCAAGTTTTCCCGCCAAAGCATATTTGGCAATCATAAGAGAAGCAAGTTTTATACCGCGTTTTTGCGTCAAATAATCTATTGTTTGACGCAACCATTCAACTAAATCGTCCTGTATTATATCGCTCTGATGCAAAGTTTCGTCAAGCCAAACAATGAGATTTGCGGCAGTCCAATTTTCAACTTCCATAGAAGGAATATAAAGTTGCCCTCCGCTTGAAGAATAATTCAACTGATTTCCATCAAGACTGATAATAAAACTATGCCCTTGCGGAGTTATAGAGAATTCATCCTCGTCAATTTTTATATCTGCAAATTGCATTAAACTCCATTCAAAATTCATAAAAATATCATCAGTGTCTGCAAAAACAAATTCCCCTTGCAAATTTACATAAAGACTTGGGAGGCTAAATTTTTTTCCCAAAGAAGCGGGAGACGGGTTTAAATCTGCCGTATTCTTTTTATAAAAATCAAACTTTGCCTTTATTTCTTGCGCCTTTTCGGCAGAAACTTGAGATGTCAGAAAATCTATATCTTCATCGCAAGTCTGTTCGGTAAAAATTATAGTTTTGCCGTTGTTTTCAGTTTTTATTGTTTGCGGCAGTTGTGTTTCAGTAAGAGGATCTTTCAAATTCACCTTGTCAATTGCATAATCAGAAATCAATTCGTCTAATTCGCAAGGTTTTTGCTCTATTGCCGCTTGTGCTTCAGTATCATCAAAACCGCAAGTTATCAGTTTATCCACAAGAGCGCCCGTAGTTTCTCCAAATTTTGATGTTGCCAATACATATGCATATGCTTTATTTAGCGCCGCGCTCTTGCGTTTCTTTGCAAACGGCATTCTCATAACACGTCCTAATAACTGCTCTACAGCCGTATTGCTCTGCACATTTGCCAGAGAACATAAAATATAGGCAAAAGAGCAGTCCCAACCTTCCTTTAACGCTTCTACCGTTACTATGTATTTGATGGAACATTTTGCGTCAAAAACATCAATGCCGTCTAATTCTTTTTGTTCGCTCGTAACTACGGCAATTTCAGACGGCGCTATATTTGCCGTATTCAATAAATAATTTTTTAATTTTTCTGCATTTGCTTCGCCGTTTTTATCGTCAGCCTGAAACAATAAAATCGGGCGGATATATTCGCTCTCTTTTTCAGCCTCTTTTTCTAATTCGGCGCGTTTTGCTATCGCTTCGTCTACAGCCGGTTCCCAGCCTTTATGCTCGCGCAATTCTATTGGGAGTTTTATCATCTCTTCCTCTTTGAGTTCAGAAGCGTATACATTATAAATGGTATTGTTTTTCAAGCGCGGCGTGGCTGTAAATTCAATAATTGCCGACGGATTTATTCTGCCGAGCATCTCTTGCGACAAGTCTGATACTGCATTATGAGCCTCGTCAACTATAACTATAGGACGGTGAAAAAACATCAAATTGGCAAAAGAAAATTTTATACGTCCCGTTTCGTCTTTTTCCATTCCTTCTTGAGCGGCAATTCTCATAAAGTGCGGTTCTAAATCCTCGTTAGTCTTATAGACATTGTATTTGCCTGTGGCGCTCTGCCTGAAAGATTGAATTGTTGAGACAATAAGGCATACTTTGTCTTCAATGTCATAGTAACGGATATTGAATTTTTCATCTATGTCAAAGACTCTTATAGAGGCGCTAAACTGCCCGTCTAATGCAACTCTGTATGGGTGTCTGGGATTTTTGAGCGCCTCGCAAGTTTGCTTACGTATAGTGTCACTCGGACATAACCATAAAATGACGGGATTGTCTTTTTCTCTCCAAGCCTCGCTTACAACTTTTGCGGAATATGCGGCAAGAATAGTTTTGCCGCCGCCTGTGGGGATTTTCAGACAGATGCGCGGAGTATTAGGAATACTGTCCCATTTGACATATCCGCCGCGGGATAAAATGCCGAGTCTTGCTGCAATTTCGGGGTCTGATACAATTTTTGAATAGGCAATTTCTGCGCCGTAAATGCGGCAGATTTCAAAAAATTTTCTTAAAACGTCTAATGTGTTTTGCTGATATGTTTTTAAAATCATTTTTTATTCTCCTTTCATTGCGATATGCACAAATGCATAGCGTTGCCGCAATAACATCGTTGAGCTGACTTGCGGCTTTTTGCGCATTCTCTATCAAGTTCATTTTTCTCTCACATTATAGGGGGTTTGTTTAAAAATTATGCCGCGTTTATTTAATTCAGCGACACTAAAACGGCATCCTGCTCCGTAAATTACAATTTGATTGCAATTTCCTTTTATATCTTTTTTGATAATAGAGAGCGTTTTTTCTGTCAAAACATTTCCGCCGTTTACGCTTTTATCTTTCAAAATACCATTATAGAGCAAAGCATAGCCTATTCCTTTATAAATGCCTAAAAAAGCAGATTTGTCTTTCAGGTTTTTTAGCGGCGTTTTAGTTTCAAAGAACCAAAGGTGAGCGGCTAAAAAAGGAAATTTGACATCTTTGCGTATCCGCCTATTATCCTCAAAAATAATATCGCCTAAAGTATAAAAACGAAAACCGCCGCCGCCCATCCATTTTACAGATTCCGTTATACCGCTATTGTCCTCGCCTCTTATTACTTTTTTGAGTCTGGGAACAATTAAAGTTTTTGCGTGATTGCCCATTTCTATGCTTATATATTTACGCCCCATTTTGTGGGCAACCGCTGCGGCAGTGCCGGTGCCTGCAAATGAATCTAAAACAATATCGCCGGGTTCTGTTGAGATTGATAAAACTCTTCTTACGAGAGCCTCTGCCTTTTGCCCTTTAAATTCAATGGAATTGAGCATAGCCGACACTTTTTCACCTGAAAACGAGACTATTCCAATGCTGTTTAACTTATCGTAAGTTGAACAATTCCAAGTGTCTTCCATTGGATATTTGTCTGGCAATCCAATAACTGCGGCTTTGCGAATAAATTCTTTTGCTCTCTGCTTCTCTATTCCCAAAGACATCAAATCATTTATAAGAACAGAAATTGGATTTATGATTTTTCCGCTTTCTTTATCTTTATAAGCATTAAAACGGTTTTGAAAATTATCCCTTGTTGTATAAGCGGCTTGTTTATTGAAGTAAAGATTTTCGCGGTTTTTTGTATAGAAAAGAATTGTATCGTGATTTCTAACGAAATTGTCTAAATTTCCGCCAGACTTAAACCCAGACACCCAGCCAATCCTCCATATAATTTCTCTTTGAAAATTATCGCGCCCAAAAATTTCATCCATGAAAACTTTTAAATAGTGCGCTTGATAGAAATCTAGATTTATATAAATACTTCCAATTTCCGACAACAATTCCAGAAGTATTTGAAGTCTCGGATACAT
>JAIRQB010000151.1 GCA_031256695.1 Elusimicrobiota bacterium
TTTTCCCCGTTTTGTCTTGCGTCAATTCTAAAATGATTAAAAACTATTTGACTTCAACGCGAGGGCATCTTGTTTTAGGCTTAAAAAAGAAAAATCTCTCTGAAATAGAACCGGAAAGAATTTCTCATCTCATAAATGTTTTAGACGGGGATTTTAAATACGTTTTTATAATACTGCCTGATGAAAACAATCCTCAATCTTTAGAAATCATAAAACAATCAAAGAGCCTGATTGTTCCTTTTTCCCCCGACATTATGTCGCTTAAAAAAACTGAAAATCTATTTGATTTTTACTGCTCGCTTGATATTTTGCGCTCGGACATTATCCCCGTAAGTTTTGAATTCGGATATGATTTTAACGCTAAATCTATTTTAGAAGGAGCGGAGTTTTTTAAAAATATCATTGAGATAGATTTTAGCGCAAAGACTCAAAAACAAATTTTTGATTCCCGCTTGTCGTCTATAGATTTTCCCGCGCCTTTTAAAGCGGCTGTTTCTGAAATTTTAAAGAGGATAAAAAACGCTAAGACGCCGCTGTCCGTCAATGAAATTGCTCAAGAGCAGTATTTTTACAATGAAAATACTTATAGAGAATTGTCTGAAAAAGTCTATTCTTTGCTTATAGAGGAGATGAAGGAATTCAGCGCTGAAAACGATTCTGAAATTTTAAAACGCAAAACAAGTTCAAAAATTGAAAGCATTTTGAAAAAGTTAGATTTGCATCTGCCTCAAAAAGTTTCGCAGAGACTTTTTAAAGAATTATGCGACGACGTGGCTGGGCTTGGGGTTTTGGAGGATTTGATAAACGATAAATCCGTCACAGAAATTATGGTAAACGGACCAAACATTATTTATGTTGAAAAAGCGGGCAAAATTACAAAAAGCGCGGCGGTATTCCCCGACGAGAAAAAATTGGGGACGGCAATAGATAGGATAGTTTCTCAGACGGGGCGTCATATTGACGAAGCCTCGCCTATAGTTGATGCGCGGCTAAAAGACGGCTCGCGCGTAAACGCCGTAATAAGACCAATAGCCTTAAACGGAGCGGCGCTCACCATTAGAAAATTTTTAAAAAATATACACAGCGCTGACAAACTTATAGAAATAGGCTCTCTGTCTGCCGCAATGCTTGAATTTTTAAAAACCTGCGTTTTGTTAAAGAGAAATATCATTATATCGGGCGGCACAGGCACGGGAAAAACTACTCTCTTAAACACAATCTCGTCTTTTATACCTGAATATGAAAGGCTGATTACAATAGAGGATTCTGCAGAATTACAATTAAAACAAGAACACGTAATAAGGCTTGAAGGACGTCCGAAATCCGCAGAGGGCTCGGGCGAAATCAGCATAAGACGTCTTGTTGTAAATTCTTTAAGGATGCGCCCGGACAGAATTATCGTCGGGGAATGCCGTTCAGGCGAGGCTTTGGATATGCTTCAAGCGATGAATACGGGACACGAGGGCAGTATGTCAACAATACACGCCAACTCTGAAAAAGACGCTGTTTCAAGGCTTACAACTATGGTGATGATGTCGGGCGCAGACTTGCCTGAAAGAGCGATAGTAAATCAAATAATTTCGGCGGTAAATACAATCGTTCAACTTACGCGTTATTTTGACGGCTCGCGCAGAATCTCGTCTATTTCCGTTTTAAAACAGCGCGATGATGAAAAAATTTACGAGATAATGCCCGTTTTTAAATTCAATTTGTCGGGAGTAGAAAATGGAAAACAGACGGGCGAATTTAAAGCCTGCGGCTTTGTCCCGGAGTTTATAAAAACAGCCTCAGACAGAGGCGTAAATATAAATTTGGAGATTTTCAAATGAGCATTCTTTTTCAAAATTTTTCTCTAATTTCTGCGGCAACTCTTATTTTAACCTCTCTTTTTATAGGCTCATCTGTCTTTTTTCTTTTTAAAGTTTCAGCGCGGCTTTTAAGAAACAGGACGTCAAAAATAAAAAAGATAAATATAAAAGAGAGTTCCGCTCTTTTAAAAAATAAATTTGCGGCGCTTCCTCTAAAAAGGCAAAGAATTGTAATAGCGTTTTGCATATTTTTTGCCGTCTGCATTTTTATCGGCAATATAATTTTTTCTCTAATAGCGGCAGCCGTATACATATATATAGATTGGAATATCAGAAATTCAAAGAGAAAGAAATTTGCCGCTTTGATAGACGCTCAAACCATAGAGGCTGTCACTATGATTAAAAACTCTGTTTTAGCGGGGCAGACTTTGCAAAAAGCGCTGATTGTAGCGGCAGAAGAATTGAGAGAGCCGATAAAAAATGAATTGAAAACAATATCAGACCAACTTTTATTAGGAGCAGATTTTGACAAAGTTTTAATTTATGCCTCAGAAAACGCTTTAAGCAAAGAATTTAAATTTATGATAGACGCTATAAGATTGTCAAAAGATTCCGGCGCGGCGCTTTCAGGCATTTTTGACAGGATTATAAATTGTTCAACTCAAAGAATAAGCATTCAAAATAAAGTCTCGGCGCTGACGGCGCAAGGCAAAATTTCGGGGACAATTACCAGCGCAATTCCGTTTTTGATAATACTGATAATGTATGCGATGCAGCCCGATATGATAATAGTCTTGTTTAATACTTTTGCGGGCAATGTCTTGCTTTTAATAGTGATAATTATGATTTTGACGGGGTCTTTTATAATAAGAAAATTAACGGAGATAAAATTCTAATGATTATTATTTTAATTTCTCTTTTTGCAGGAGCGGCGGCTTTTTTTATTTCTAAATGCCTTTTCGGCAATTTAAAAAATTTATAAAAAGAAGGCGCAATATAAAGGGCTTCTTTAAATAAAAAAGTTTATCTGTTTAAACCTTCAATTTTTAGATATGCCGATA
>JAIRQB010000158.1 GCA_031256695.1 Elusimicrobiota bacterium
TTTTAAATCCCTTTGCTCTGTGACATTTCCGCAGCGCCAGCAGACGCCCTCTGAAACCTGCTCATTGGCTAAAACTGTATTGCAGGTTGAACACCAATTGACGCTGGCTGTCTTTCTAAAAACCAAACCGCGCTCGTGCATTTTTATAAAAAACCATTGATTCCACTTGTAATAATTTTCATCGCAAGCCGCTATTTCTCTATCCCAATCATATGAGAAGCCGAGCGTTTTCAACTGCTTTCTCATAACTTCTATATTTTGTCTTGTCCATTTTGCAGGATGAATTTTATTTTTAATAGCGGCATTTTCGGCAGGCAGACCAAAAGCGTCCCAGCCAATAGGATGTAAAACATTTTTCCCATTCATAATATAGTAGCGCGCTAAAACGTCGCCGATAGAATAATTTCTAACATGCCCCATATGCAAAGCGCCCGAGGGATAGGGAAACATTTCAAGACAATAAAATTTTTCTTTTTTCTCATCTATTGAAACTTTAAAAATGCCGTCTTTTTCCCAACTTTCCTGCCATTTTTTTTCAATTTCTTTGAAATTGTAATCCTTCATATTTTTCTCCTTTGATGTTTTAGACAAAATATTATTGATTTCAGTTGTTTTTACCAAGCAAAACTAAAGCCTCCAAAAAACGAATATAGAATAGAGTTGTCTGAAAATAGCGCATTTGCATTTAAAGAGAGAGCGGCATCTTTGCCAAAATTATATTGAAAACCGGCGCCGGCTGAGCCTGATATTTTTTCTTCTTCAATGCCTTTAACCGAAAAACTTCCAAAATCCTTCAATTCTTTAAAATAGATTTGAGCCTCTTTTTCTCCCGCCGCTAAATAAGACAGAGCAACTTTTAAACTAATCAATGCATCTCCTATTGAAAAAGCGCTTTTTAAACCTGCAGAGGGCTTTGCCATAAGATGATAGGCGGGGTCTATTGTCAAATTTGCATATTTGGCATTCTCTTCTATGACTTCAGGAGTAGCGGAAAATCCTAAACGAAGGTCTAAAAAAGGCTTTATACGCCCTTTGGCAAAACTTGCAATTTGCGCTTCAAGCCCGCCTGCGAGAGAATATCCATAGAATTGAGATTGAGCCTTTAAAGTTTCCCCGCCGTAATTTACGCCGTAATCTACAATCCTTTCAATATCAAAACCTTCTATGCCGAATCCTAAATCCGCTTTTATAGAGAGATTGTTTGACGGAGTAAAAGAAAAATAAGAGCCGAATCTTATATCTGCAATATCTGCTTTTTCTAAATCAGTTTCAGCATTTTGCGCTTCATAACTTATAAAAAGCCCGGCGCTTTTTATCCTTGTATTAAAAATATCAGAGCCTGCCGCAAAAGAAATGGAACGGTTTTTTAGTTCCAAATCGCTTTCTTTGCTTCTTAAAAAACCATCGCTGCCGCCGATATTAAACCAAAGATTTTTATTTGCTTTTGCCTCAAGAGAAGTTTTGTCTGTCTTTTTATCTTTATTGCTTTGCGCGACTGCGCTTTCATCTATATCAATAGATGCCAATATCCCGAGTTTTTCCAATTCTTTATCGTCAAATAATTGATAACGGTTCTTTTCTTTCTTTTTATATTCTGTTCTTTCAACGGCTTTTTCAAAATAGGCGGGAGTTTTTATATTGGAATAAATTATTTCATAGATGCCGCCGCGCGTTCCCGCAGATAAAACATCGGCGTAAATTAAACCTATTAACTGATTTAGTCCTTTGTTAATGTTGACAGCGTCTTGCATTTTGGTAAGGGGGTTTATTATTTTTTGAACTGCAACGTCTGAATTTGGAACAGAAGACAAAAAATCAGAGACGTTTTTTTGATTGTCAGACAGTCCTTCTAATGCTGAAAAGTTTTGAGAGACCATCGTCTTTATAAAATAAGCGCCCTCGGAAGGCTCATAGAAAATTTCATATTCCCCAGCGCTGACAGCGCCTGAAATGCCGCCTCTATTCCACATAGAGCCTGCCAGAGAACCTTTAAAAACTACGTCCGATGATGTCCCTATGCCGTAACCTTTCACAATAAGTTGCGCCCCGTCAATTATATTTATTGAGCCTGCATAGAATCTGTCCGCTATTCCGTTTTCGCCGCTTAAATCAAAGCCTATTTCTAATATTCCCGCTATTTTTACATTGTCTAAATAAGTTATATGCCTTGAAACAATATCTGACATTGAAAATTTTCCGTCTGCATTGATTGTAAGGTTTGATATTGTCAAAGAAGAAGTTAAGACTTCAGTTTCTGCCGAAACCGCTTTTGCCGCTGACTTTGATGCAAAAGGCAAAATGGAACTCCCGCCTACCGATAGAGTTGAGATTCTGACAAAAGAATTTTTATCAAAGACGAGTTTGCCTGATACAATCTCAAAAGTCCCGCCGAAATCAGTATTGCCGCCCAAAGTTAAAGTTTTTGCGCCCGTTTTTAAAATGTAATTTTCAACCGCTCCTCCGTCAATAGAGCCGTCCATTTTTATATCTGCGCCGTCAGCATCTAAAATTAATCGGGAATACTTTTCCAAACGCATATCATTGTCTTTTGACAAAACTTTATTTGAATGAAAAACAATATCCTCTTTAAACGCTCTCAATGTTAAAAAAGCGCTTGCTCCAAGTTCGCCGCCGATATAAATTGCGCCTCCTTTTTGAGAAGCGGAATTTCCGATAAAAGAAATATCCTCCATAATCGCCGCGCTTTTATAAATATAGACAGCGCCCCCTTGCTGCGCAGAATTATTTTTCATCAAAACATTTTTTAAAAATGCAGCGGTAGAGCGCGCATTTTCTATATTTAGCGCCGAGCCGTTTTCGCCTGCCGCATCCGATATATTTATATTTTCCATCTCTAAAAATGCGCTCGCGCCTGATATTTTAAACAATGAGCCTTTCTGCCCCGCTCCGTCTATAATAAAGCCTGAAATAGAATTTTGAGGCGAATCTCTTAAAAACCCCGCATCGCCTTTAATTGTGAATTTTCCATTAGCCATACCGTCTAAAGAGCGGCTTATATAATAAGGAAAGCCGTATTCTTTTATATCGGAGACGGAAAAATCAAAAATCCTAACGCCGCTTTGAGCATTTGAACGAAATAGAAAATCAAGCATAGAAACTCTGACATTTAAATAATAATAACCCAAATCAAAATAAGAGCCGCTCCAAGAGGAACTTTCTACAGAATAGACATATTTCCCGATGCTTTTTTCCGCGATGGCGTTTTCCTCAAATTGCAATCCTCCGCTAAAAACTTTTACAAAGCCCTCATCGCCTCTTTGCGCATTTCCAAAAAATGAAATATCGGACAAAAATAATTTCCCCTGCGCAGAATTTGCGCTCAAAGTATCGGCTGAAAAAGCGCCGCTTGAATAAAAAACTGACATACTTAAAGAACTCGCCGCAACTTCAATAGACGGAAAAAGAAAATTTCGCGGCGCGGCAGGCGTTGAAATTGAAATTTGCCTCAAATCCAAAATTGAATTTGCAAAAATATATTTTGTCCGCCCGCTAGAATTTTTAAAATCAGAGATTGAAAATTTAATTTCTGCATTTTTAAATGAAACAGCATTGGGCAAGCCATTGTCTATTTGATTGTCCAAAGCGTAAGCAACGCGGTATTGAGACGGGTCAAAAGAATCAAAGAAAATTTTCGCTCCGACGGCATCGCCGGTAAATTTTATATTTGACCCTATATTCGCAGGCGAGGCGGCATTTGTATTGTAATGA
>JAIRQB010000188.1 GCA_031256695.1 Elusimicrobiota bacterium
CATCAAAAATAAAATAAATGTTTGAATGAAACAGGGAAATATGTAAGTAAGGCAACTTAAGAATGACAACTAGACGGCGTCTTTTGCCGTTCACTTATATGCTCGCAACTCTTATTTGAAAGCCCCGCATTGCCTTTTGATATAATCCCCTCTGTTTTAATCATTTATCCCCGTCTGCTTAAAGGAAAAACAATGGAAATGAAATCGTCTATATCTCAAAAGAATTTAATAACTGAGGCTAAAAAATTAAAACAGCAGGGCAAGACTATAGTTTTTACAAACGGCTGTTTTGACCTCTTGCATTTGGGGCATATTTCTTTATTTAGAAAAGCGAAAAGTTTAGGGGATATTTTAATAGTTGCCATAAATTCAGACTCATCGCTGAAAGGATTAAAAGGTCCAAAGCGTCCTCTTATAAATCAAAAAGAAAGAGCGGAAATTTTGCTCTCTTTAAAATATATTGATTATGTTGTCGTCTTTGACGAGCCTACGCCTTATAAACTTTTAGAAGCGTTAAAGCCCGATATTTTGGTAAAAGGCGGCGATTATAAAATCTCTGAAATCATCGGGCGGGAATTTGTGAAAAAAGTTTACCGTTTCCCTTTTGTAAAAGGGCACTCCACAACTTCTCTAATAAATCTCATAGTTGAAAGATATGGAAAAAAATAATATCAAAAGAATAATAGATGCAAATTTAAATAGAAGCCGCGAGGCTTTGCGGACGGTAGAAGAAGCATTGCGTTTTATTTTAAACGACGGCGATTCTTATAAAAAAATACGCCGCATAAGACATAATGCGGATAAAATTTTAAGAAACCAATACGCTGATTTGATAAAAGAAAGAGAGTCTGTTAAAGATGCCGGGCGGCAGATGGGCGAAAATCCAAAGAAAAATTTGCAGTCTGTAATAATTGCAAATTTTAAGAGAGCGCAAGAGGCGATGCGGGTATTAGAGGAGTATTCAAAATCCTATATGCCTCAGGTTTCGCCTGAATTTAAAAAGCAAAGATACGCTTTATACAATGCTGAAAAAGAAATTTTTTTGAAATTTAAGAAATTCTTTAAAATAAAAAATAAAAAGAATTGAGTGGTTTGTCGGCGTATTGCCGACTTTACTTCTTGGTGTCGGCTGCCGACTTTACTTCTTGGTGTCGGCTACGCCGCCAAACAACTCTTAAAAGTTAAAAGTAATGTCATTCCGTCGCAAGACGAGTTGCAAACCAAAAAGCAAGGCAACTCAAGAATCCATTTTAGAATTAAGAGTTGAAAATTAAACATTTCGGAACAGAAAATAAAAGTTAGCGGCAAGAATTTTTGAAGGGATAGCGAAGGACATACCAATAAAGGAGAGGAAAAATGACATTGATGATAGAGGCAAAAAATAAGAAGGAAAATAATTTGATAACAGAGGCGGCAAAGGCTGAAGGTTTAACAGCAGATTTTATAAGAGAAAAAGTTGCAGACGGCTCTATAGTAATTCCTAAAAATATAAATAGAAAATTAAAAACTATAGTAGCGGTAGGGCAAGGATTGCGGACTAAAGTCAATGCCAATATAGGCACTTCCCCCGACCATATTGATTTTAAAGAAGAACTCGCTAAACTTGATGCGGCAATTAAGGCGGGCGCAGACGCCGTTATGGATTTGTCAACGGGCGGCAATTTAACCGAGATTAGAAAAGAAATTTTAGCGGCATCGCCCGTCCAAGTAGGCACTGTCCCCATATATGAAGCCGCCTGCAGAACTGTCGCAAAAGGGAAAAAACTTTCTGAAATTGACGGCGAACTTTTATTTGACGTAATAGAGGAACAATGCGAACAAGGCGTGGACTTTATAACCGTCCATTGCGGAATCACTAAAGCAAATGTTGAGATATTAAATAGACAAGGGCGTCTTGCAGGAGTTGTAAGCAGGGGCGGCTCTTTTTTGGTAAAAACAATAAATGCAAGCGGCAAAGAAAATCCTCTCTATGAGCGCTATGACAGACTTTTGGAAATTGCCAAAAAATACGATGTCACTTTAAGTTTCGGCGACGGTTTTAGACCGGGCTGCACTTACGACGCATCTGACGGCTCTCAAATTGCCGAACTTTCAGTTTTAGGCGAACTCGTTTTGAGGGCAAGAGAAGCGGGAGTGCAAAGTATGATAGAAGGACCGGGTCACGTGGCATTAGACCAAATTCAAGCAAATGTATCTCTTGCCAAAAGATTAGGGCATAATGCCCCTCTTTATTTTTTAGGACCTCTTGTGACTGATATAGCGCCGGGCTATGACCATATCACCGCTGCAATAGGCGGCGCTCTCGCCGCTTCTTTCGGCGTGGATTTTATTTGTTACGTGACGCCCGCCGAGCATTTGCGCCTTCCTGATTTGCAAGATGTCCGCGATGGAGTAATAGCGGCAAGAATCGCAGGGCATAGCGCCGATATGGTAAAAGGCGTCAAAAATGCAAGAGAGCGCGACAATGAAATGTCTAAATACCGCAAGGCTTTAAACTGGGATAAGATGAGAGAATTATCCATTGACCCAATCAAATTTAAAGCGGAGCGGGAAAAACTCCCTCCCAAAGACCAAAAAGTTTGCGCTATGTGCGGCGAATTTTGCGCTATGAAAGACTGATTGCTTAAGTTAAAAGCGATGTCGCCGCCGTCCCAATTAAAACATTAAATCTAAATTTTCAACTCTCTAATTTATTGAAAATACAAGTCTTTTTTAGTATATAAAGGGCGCCGAATTTGCTCTAAATGCCGCATAGTTTAGGGCTAAACTATAAAAGTTGTTAAAACTTATTAGAAAACCGGAAAGGAGGTGTATAGAAATGAAGTATGAAAGCGTATTTATTTGCCAGCCTGATTTAACCGCAGAAAAAGTAGAAGAACTCATCTCAAAGACTTCAAAAATCATTGAAACTGAAAATGGACAAATAAAGTCTGTCCAGCAACTCGGAAGAAAGAAATTGGCTTATCCTATCAAGACCTTTCGCGAAGGCATTTATGTTTTGATTGAATTTGAAGCGGGCGGAGAAACAGTCGGAAAATTGGAAAACTTCTTTAAACTAAACGATGCGATAATTAGATTTCTCACCGTTAAGTCTTTAGAAAAAAAGAACGCCGCAAAATTGCCCGAGCAAAGCGGAGTTTCGGAGGTGAAAAATGAACCAGCAAAGTAATTTGCGTCTCCCGGAGCAAAACAGCGTAATGCTTATAGGACGTCTTACGCGCGACCCTGAATTGAGGCGGACGGGAACGGGAAAAGCAGTCTGTTCTTTTGATATCGCAGTAAATAGGAGATATAAAGACAGCGCCAGCGGAGAATGGAAAGACGATACAGTTTTTGTTCCCGTCGTAGTTTGGGAAGCGCAAGCCGAAAGATGCGCTGAAAGGCTAAAAAAAGGCTCTCCTGTCTCAGTAGAAGGCAAATTGCGCTCAAATAAATGGGAAGGGCAAGACGGAGTAAAAAGAACGAAACTTGAAGTTTGGGCGCAGAGAGTGCAGTTTTTGTCTTTTTCGGCTAAAGCGGACGAGAATGTCATAGGGGCAAAAACAGGAGACGGCGATGTGAGCGTCGCCTCAAATTCAGACGATGACAAAACAACTTCATATTCCGACGACGATGAAGAAATACCTTTTTAGACAAATGGAGGAAAAAAATGGCAATGCAAAATTTTAAAAAGAGCGGCAACTATAAGCCTGGCGGACAAGATGCGGCATCCCGTCAAGGCGGGGGCAGAATGAAAAAGAGCCCTTTTGTAAAAAAGAAAATATGCCGCTTCTGCGCCGAAAAACTTGAAATAGATTATAAAAATACGGCTATGCTGCGTTCCTGCACTACGGACAGCGGGAAAATCTTGTCAGGGCGCGTCACAGGAACTTGCGCAAAACATCAAAGGCAACTCGGCGCCGCGGTAAAAAGAGCGCGTATGCTCGCTTTTTTGCCTTTCACAACTAATAATTAACGGAGGTTTATAATGAAAGTTATTTTGAGAGCCGACATAGTAAATATCGGGCGGCAAGGGGATATTAAAGATATAGCGCCCGGTTTTGCGAGGAATTTTCTTCTGCCTAAAAAACTCGTAATGGAAGCCTCGCCGCAAAATTTAAAAGTTTGGGAAAGAGAAAAAAGCAAACTTGAAGCGCAAAGGGAAGAAATCATATCCAAAGCGCAAGAGACAGCCGCAAAACTTGAAGCCGAAGAATTTGCCATCGCCGTCAAAATCGGAGAAAACGGAAAAATTTTCGGCTCTGTCACTACCGCTATAATTGCAAAGGAACTTGCTGCAAAAGGCTATGAAATAAGCAAGAAGGATATTCTGCTCGCAGACAATATCAAAGAGGTCGGCATTTATGAAATTGCCGTCAGAATTCATCCGCAAGTCCACTCCAAAATCAAAGTCAATATATCGGGCGGAAAATAGAAAAACTGCAATTGAGAGTTATGAAGGCAGAGTTATGAGTTATACTTAAGTTAAAACTTAAGGCAAAAGCGTTTAGCAAGGATATTACGATGAAAAATGCGGCAGAAAAAGTTCTCCCTCAAGCATTAGACGCTGAAATGGCTGTTTTAGGCGCTATGATTATTGAAAAAGAAGCGGTAACAAAAGCCCTCGTCATTATCTCAGAAGAAGATTTTTACGGAGAACTCCACAGGCAGATATTTACCGCTATAAAAGAACTCTATGACAAAAACCGCCCCATTGATATTCTCACTCTTTCCGACAAATTGAAAAAAAGCCCTCTCTTTGAGCAAACAGGCGGAGCCGCTTATTTGACATCTCTGATAGACGCTGTCCAAACTGCCGCAAATGCCGAGCAATATGCCTTAATCGTAAAAAACAAATCTGTTTTTAGGAAACTTATAAATGCGGGGACTAAAATTGTTGAGGATTCCTTTAATGAAAAAGACGACCCTGAAAAAATAGTAGACGAATCTCAAAAAATACTTTTTGACATTTCAATTTCCAAAGACAGAGGCTCTTTTACATTGGGAAGACAGATAGTAGACGCCTTGCAAAATAAAATAGCGCCTCTATTAGACAATCACAAAGATGTCACTGGACTTGCAACTGGTTTTACAGATTTAGACAAATGGACTATGGGCTTGCAGCCCGCGGAACTTATAATAGTAGGCGCGCGTCCTTCTATGGGAAAAACTGCTTTCGCCTTAAATATAGCCGAAAATATATCCGTTGTTTCAAAAAAAGCGGTAGCCGTCTTTTCTTTGGAAATGACAAAAGAATCTTTGATGATGAGAATGCTTTCTTCTATGTCGGCTATAAATGCCCACAAAATGAGAAAAGGAGATATAAGCGGAGAAGAATGGTCAATGGTTTTAAAAAGGTCTGAAGATATTTCTGAAGCGCCTCTATATATAGACGACAGTTCTGATATAACTGTCACAGAAATACGTTCAAGAGCGAGAGAACTCGCTTTCAGATTGCAAAACCAAAACAAAGACAAACCGCTGTCTCTAATTATTGTGGATTATTTACAATATATAAGAGGCGGAAGCAGACGCCCCGAATCCCGCCAACTTGAAGTGGCGGAAATCTCAAGGTCTTTAAAATCGCTCGCAAAGGATTTGAATATTCCAGTTCTTGTTTTATCCCAGTTGTCAAGAGACCAAGCAAAGCGTGAAAAAGGCGGAAGTTCTTTGCCTATGCTCTCAGATTTAAGGGATTCCGGCGCCATAGAGCAAGACGCCGACGTAGTGATGTTTATACATTATGATAAACAGGATAAAGAAGACTTTATCAAAGGCAAAGATGTAGAGGTTCAATTGCTTATTGAAAAACAAAGGAATGGTCCAACCGGCGCCGTCAACCTCTATTTCAACAGAGGCTGCACGCGTTTTTACGATTGGTCTCCAAGACAGGAATAGACTTGCAATTTTTGGTGCATAGATGAACGGAAAACAAAATCTTTCAATAAATCCTT
>JAIRQB010000024.1 GCA_031256695.1 Elusimicrobiota bacterium
TTATTGAAATTGAATAAATCAGATAAAAATAAGGAATAAGAGCAAATAACATTAGGGAATAAGAGAAAATAAAAATAGGGAATAAGAGAAAATAAAAACAGGAAATAAAAGCAAAGGGGCGGGTTTTGGACAATCCAAAACCCGCCCCTTTTTTTGATAATTCAAAACGTTGCAATCCCCCGGGTGTCATTGGCGGCGGGCGCAAACACATAGCGCTGCGCAAACACATAGCGCGCCGCAATCCATTTTTGTTATAAGCCTTTCACCTTTTTGCCTTTTGCCTTTGAAAAAAGAAAAGAAACGGCAACAGGGATTGCGGCTTCCGCCACAATGACACCGTTGGTAGCGTCAAAGCGTTCGCTCCCAGTGTTGTCATACTCGCGCCAGCAATGCGGCTGAAAGCCGCTATTGCGCCAGCGGAGTTATTTACGGGCGCTAACAGCGCGCGTAAATTACTCAAGAATCCATTTTTGAAGCATTGCCTTGTTTGTCATTGCGTCGGGGGACTTGGTGTCATTCCGTCGCAAGACCTAGTGTCATTGCGGCGGAAGCCGCAATCCATTTTTGTTATAAGGCGTTCACCGCTTTCTGCCGTTTTTCTTAAAAGGCAAAATGGATTCCGTCTTACGACGGAATGACACCCGAATTTACGCTTTGACAACGGTTTCAACGCGTGACGGCAACAGGGATTCCCGCCTTCGCGGGAATGACACCGGGGCTTTAGCGGATTGCGTCGGCGTCAAAGCGCTGCCCCCAGTGTTGTCATACTCGCGCCAGCAATACGGCTGAAAGCCGCTTATTGCGCCAGCGCGAGTTGCTAAACATTATGCAAAGCAACTGGAGTTGCCATCTGTAATTGAGGGCAACTCAAGTATCCATTTTAAGAGTTAAAAGTTAAAAGTTAAAAGTTAAAAATTAAGGAAAAAGGCATTTTAGAAACGGAGAAAGACAACGGCAACGGCGTCAAAGCCCAAAACTAGGGCGTCATTCCCGAGTTGCCCTCTATAAATAAGGCAACTCAAGAAGGCGGGAATCCATTTTAAGAATTAAAAGTTAAAAGTAATGTCATTGTGGCGGCGTCAAAGCATTGCCCCCAGTGTTGTCATACTCGCGCCAGCAATGCGGCTGAAAGTCGCTATTGCGCCAGCGGAGTTATTTACGGGCGCTAACAGCGCGCGTAAATTACTCAAGAATCCATTTTGCTGTTGGCATCGTCAAATCGTAAGTCTTGTTGTCATTGCCAAAACCCCGGGTGTCATTCCGTCGCAAGACGGAATCCCTGTTTGTTATAAGCCCTTTACCTTTTCGCCTTTTGTCTTTGAAAAAAGAAAAGAAACGGCAACAGGGATTGCGGCTTCCGCCGCAATGACACCTGGGCGCTATGTGTTTGCGCCCGTCAACTGTTTCAATGCGGAAAAAGCAAAGCAAAAGTAAAAAAACAAAGGGGCGGGTTTTGGAAAATCCAAAACCCGCCCCTTTGTTTTTTGCCGTCTCGCATTTATAACTCTAAACTTTCTAAATTCTCAATTGCCTTTATTTAATAGTTGTCTTGATTTTGCGCATACCATCTTATATCGCTTGCCGACTTTTTATCTATTTCTTCTTTTGTGCTTTGTCCTCTTGTAAGAGAAGCAAAGTATTGCAAGACGTCTTTTATGGGCAATACTCTATTTTGCGGAGATTTGTAGAAATCGTTTAAATAATCTTTGGCATCATTATAAGTAGCCTCAAGTTGAAATTTGTCAAGCAATGATGAAACCTGTTCTTTTGTATTGTTGATATTGTCATAGCGCATCTTCATTATGGCGGCAAGACCCGCTGTCCCGCTCAAAAGACCGTCGTTAAAACCGACTAAAAAGACCACTTTTTGATTATCCGCTATAGAATTCCAAAAATGTCCATTTAGGCTTCCGGCTGTTTTAGTAGGCTCGGCGCTATAGGCATTTGCAGACAAGACAAAAACGGCGCACAGCATTAAGAAAATTTTTTTCATAAAGACCTCCTTTTGTTTTTTTAGGGCATAATTCTTTGCTTTGCTGACTTTTAATCAAAAGCAACGCTGACAGAATCTTGCATTTTTGTAAAAACACAAACTCTGTATAAGTTGAAATAAAAAACCCCGCCTTTTTAGGCGGGGTTTTCATTTTTGAGAATATGCCGAGGGACAGAATCGAACTGTCGACCTACGGTTTTTCAGACCGGCGCTCTACCGACTGAGCTACCTCGGCAAAAACTCAATCTTCTTCTTTATACTTCTCAAAAGCCCTCTTCCCTTCTTCTATGGCTTCTGAGAGTTTTTCTTTACCGCATAAAATTTTCTCGCGCCCTTCCGAGTAAATGCGGCGGCCGGTTTCCTTCAAATCGCCGCTAAAGTCTGACACAGCGTCTGAAACATCGGCTCCCAATTTCTTTAACTCTTGTCTTGTCTCTTTGCCGGACTTTGGAGCGTATAAGATGCCTGCCGCCGCCCCTATGATTGCGCCCAACAGAAAAACCAAGAGAGAATTATCTTTATTATCCATTTTATTTTCCTCCTTTATGTCTTTTTCTAATAGCCAAAATAGCGTAAAAAATAGAAGCGCCCGTTGAAATCAAAGGCATTGAAAATATACGCGAGACCTTTGAAAATTTGTCTGAGACGCCGCTCAAAAAAGACAAATCTTTTCCCAGTTTGTCTAAAACATTTTCCAGTTTTTTAGATATTTCTAAAAGCCTGCAAAAGGCAATCAGAAAACACACTAAGAAAGCGAACAAGACAACTGAGATTAAAATCAAACAAATTAAAGTCCAAATTTCTGTATTCATAGACGGCATAATAACAAATAGACTGATTTATGTCAAAAAACGGCTTTTTTGGCTCATTTTTGGGCAAAAAAGGCTAAAAAAACCGCATTTTTCGCCTTTTTGATATAAAAAAAAGAAAAGCAAAAATAGCAAAACCAAAGCAAGAGAGTGCTATGCCTATTTTTAAACCGGGCGAGGTATATTTTAAAGTTATTTTGAAAAAGCCTTTTTTTAGAAGCAATCCCGTCATCGCAGTATTTACTCTGATTAAATCCTGTTCTTTGCCGTCTACCCAAGCCTTCCAGCCTTTAGAATATGGAATTGAAAGGCATAAAATGCCGTTTTCTTTTAAAGAAATCTCAGCATTTATCTCATTTGCCGAGACTTTGACATTTTGCAATGTTGTCTGTCTCAATGCCGTCGCTTGCTTTTCATAATTTTCCATCGGCAGGCTTATTATTTCAATTTTATCGTATTTAAAGACTCCGTCTTTCTCAAATCTTAAAACTATCTCCTCTTTAAAATCCGCAGAATAGCCTGCATTTACCATATAATCATTCTTGCCTACATACCAAAAATAATCGGGAGTTATAAAATCTATGACTTTTAAAACTTTCGCTTTTGCGCTTTCAGAGGAAGTTATGACAATTTGTATTTTTGTATTTTTTTCATTCTCATTTTTATAAGAGAGATTTTGAAATCTGATATAAGTCTCGCTGTTTTTTAGTCCTTTAAAAAATAGAGAAGCAAAAGCATTAGGAGTTGAAACTGAAATTGAATTCCCTTCAAATTTAATCAAATGCGGCTGATTTTTCATCTGATAATCAATGCCGCGCTCTACAAAATCCAAATCAGCGCCTTTTACTTCAAGCGGCGCAAAACTTTTATCAAAAGCCTCGTCTTTTATATCTAATGCAGCCGCTTGCATTAAAGCCTGCTGTTTCTGCAAAGAAGTAAGTTTTTCATATTCCTGTCTATTGATAAATTTTTTATAGACATATCCGAAGGGAATGAACTTTTTATTCTCATAGATATTGTATAGAACCCTCAAACCCCCGTTGAATTTTTCATAACTTTTTGAAGCCTCAAAACCAAAAGGAGCATAAATTGAATTCCTGCGTTCCGTTATAAAATGCCCGACATTAAAAAGAGAATCAAGCATAGTTCTCTCGTCAAGCCCCAAATATAAATAATCCGTAGTCTCAAAATAATCCATCTCGCTCAAGAATTTAAAAATATAAGGATTTGCGAGGCTAAAATAAAAAGAAATTCCTTTTATATGCAAAGCGGCGGCGATATTTGGGTATCTGTCTTCTTCAAAATCTTGTTTTTCATATCTGCTAAAAGCGGATTTCTCATCGTTTTTTATTTCTTTTATTGGGCTTTTTAAAATCATATCTGTCGGCTGCCCCCAGTATTTCAATTTTTTTGACACATAATCTTCGTCATAGACAAAAAAGGAATTTACTCCCGCGTTTATAAAAAGCAAAAGAATAAAAACCATATAGGTTTTTTCTACGCTGATTTTTTTTGCCGAGCATAAAAAAGCAAACAAAGAAAAACATAAAAGGATAATGCCAGGGATTATTATCTGAGCGGCTCTGAAATCTGCAAAAATAACGGCGCAAAGCAAATAGAGAGCGCAAAGCGCGGATATGATTTTTATTTCTCTTGCGCCCAGACTTATTATTTTTTGCAAATTCAAAACGGTTATAAAAGAGACAAAAAAACTGAAAGCAAAAACCCATCTATTTGAGACATAACTAAAGCCGTTAAAAAATTGACCTGCGGGAGGAAAAGCAAGAAGGCAAAGAAAAATTATAAAAAGCGCTTTTATTTTTATTTGCACGCCGCGCTTGATAAAAAGCGCCGCAATAACTATTAGAGACACGGCGCAATATCCTAATGCCGTCCAGTTAGAAGGCGCAATTACCGTTATAAAAGAATAGAGAAATTCAGGATAAAACTTTAAAGGATAGAGCCAATCAAGAGAGAATTGCGCCTGCTTTCTCACAGCAGACATAAGAGAAAAAAGATTTGGAATAAAAATAAAACAAGCGCAAAGAAAACCCGTCAAATAATATCCTGTAAATTTAAAAAAATACAAAAAAGCCGGGCATTCTCCGCTCCGCCGCGCCTGCCTTATAAAAAAATAGACGAAAATAAAAATACTCAGCATATAAAAGAAATAAAAATTGCTTGCCAAAGAAATAAAAACCATAGTTATAAAAAAAATCGGGCTTTTGCCTTCAAAGATATTTTCTGCCCCGATAAAAAGAAGCGGCAAATAAATGAGCGGATTTAAAAAGAAAGGCTGAGTGAAAACGCTGTATAAAATAAAAGAGCAGGAAATATATATAAGAGAGCCTAATAGGACGGGAAAACCCTGCGCCTTCATCTTAAAAGAATAAAGAGAAAAAGCGAGACCTGCAAGATAGAGCCTTAAAAAAATCAGCAGTGAAAAAAGAAATTGAGAGTATTTGAGGGGGACAAAAAAAGAAAGGAGAGCCAGAGGGTCTCCGATAATGTAGTAATGGAGAGCGCTTAAAATATCCGCGCCGTATCCTATATTAAAATCCCACAGCGGGATAGAAAAATTGCCGCTCATAAAAGAAAAAAATAGAGAGCGCAGATATTGCCCCCAATAGACGAGCGCAATATAGTGCTGCGCTTCCGGGTCCTCTGTGGATATAAAGGAATAGCCCGAAAATATAAATTTCCAAAACATTGCGATAAATAAAATTTGGAAACACAATGTATAGACGAGATAATAATTTTTTTTATTTGAAAGCATATTTGATTTTTTAGCGGCTCTGTTTATCCGCTTTGAAAGGATTTTTTAGCGCAAAATTAAAAAATGCGCGGGAAAATAATTTAGGCTTGTTTTAAATACTCTTTTGGAAAAATATTGCCCGCGCCGAGTATTCCGCTTTTATCTAATGAGAGTTTAAATTTAGACGCTTGAGCAAAACCAACTTTGCCTATCATTTTTTCTAAAAAGAGATGCCTTGTTTTGCCTATTCCGTGTTCTGCCGAGCAAGTGCCGCCTAAATCAACAACTTTTTGAATAATGACGGAGTAAATTTCTTTTGCCCTCGTAAAATCAGCCTCATTTGCCGCTATGATATTTGCGTGCAGATGATTTTCGCCTATATGACCGAAAAAAAGATAAGGCAGATTTAACTCTTTAAATTGCGCCTCGCAAAAATCATAAATCTCAAAAAGTTTCCCTTCGGGGACGGCAAAGTCTGAATAAACTTTTGGAAATCCGTTTTTCTTTACCATTTCATTTACCTTGCGGGGCAAATCTGCCCTGATTTCTAAAAAATTTTTCATCTGAGCGGCATTAGAGGCAAACCAAACTTTTTCAAAATCTATTGAATTTTCTTCAAGAAATGTCGCCCATTTATCAGTCAGAGCTTCGCGCTCTTGTTCCTCGTAAATATCCTGCTCAAAAATCAGAGCGCCTTGCGCCTCTTGCGGAATTTGCGGATAATCCGCCCTCAAAATTTGCAAAGAGTTTCCGTCTAAATATTCCAAACTCATAGGATAAACGGCGGAAGTTTTAGAATGCATTTGAGATAAAAGATTTTGCGTAAAAATAAGCGTTTCTTTTTTAGAATTAAAAAAAACAAAGCCGCCTATAATATCTTTATAAGCGGGTATTAAAAAAAGTTCTGCCTCGTAAATAACGCCTAAAGTCCCTTCGCTTCCTATAAAAATGTCTATCAAATCCGCCCCGTCATAATTGTAATAAGCGGCGGCATTTTTAATTGCAGGCAAAATATATTTAGGGAGTTTTATTTTGCATTCTCCTCCGCCTTTTCTAAAAGATAAAACCCCATTGCTGTCTGCAAAACATTTCCCCCGCTCAATAAAACAATCAGAGCCGTCCGTAAAAATTATTTTAAGCGACTTAATATAGTCTCTTGTAGAGCCGAATTTAAAACCGATTCCGCCTGAAGCATTTGTAGAGATATTTCCGCCGATAGAGGAATTTTTTTCAGTAGGGTCAGGCGGATATAGCCAGCCTTGTCCATAGACTTTCTCTTTTATAGCGCAAAGCCTTGCCCCCGCTTGAGCGCAAATATAAGCGTTTTTGCCGTCAATTACTTTAATGCCGCCGATTTTGTTTAATTTTTCTAAAGATAAAACAGCGCCGCCGAAGGCAAGAGCGGCGCCCGTATTTGCAGTCATCGCTCCCGCAACAGTTACGGGGATTTTCTTTTGAGACATTTCAATTAAAAAATCAGCAATATCTTTTTCATTTTCCGCCAAAGCGACAAAATCTGCAAAAGCGCCGCGCAACCCTGAATTGTCCTCAAAATAATTCTGCAACATAGATATGTCTTTCTTTATAATCATCCGCTTATCTTCTTAAAAAGAGAATCTACGCCGTCTGACATATCGCTTATAAAGAGTCCTGTAACCGCCGACTTTTTATCAACTCTAAATCTAAATTCAGGCTTTTTAAAACTCCAGCCCGGTATGCTCATAGCGCTGAAACTGTCTTTGTTGTAATGAGTCAGAGTGAGCCAAGTTTTAAAAGAGCCCGCGCTGAATTTTAATTGATTATTTTCAAGCCTAACTTCAACGATTCCGTATAAACTGTTGATGTATTTTCCCGTATAATTTTTCAAATTTTGCGGCGGAATAATTTTTTCAACTTTTTTTGATGCATTCTCTCGGCTTTTTCGCCTCGCTTCAGACCTCTGTAAATTCTTTCGGCTCCAGTCTGTCCTGTCTTTTTGAAAATATAAATCATATAGGCTTAATGTTATGGATTCTGCTGCGGGGACATTGTTTAAATTCATAAGTATGACGGCGCCTATATTTTTGCCGCGCAAAAAAGAAATATAAGCGCCCTGCATATCTGTTGTGCCGCCGTGCCAAAAATTATCTCCGTAATCGCGAGGGCTGAGACGCCAGCCTAAACAATAATAATATCCTTGCTGTTTATTTTGAACTTTTTTAGAAAACACTCTGTCCATATTTTTTTTAGAAACCAGTCTCTTTCCATTTACAATTCCGTCATTTGTCAAAAATAAAAGCCATTTAGAAAAATCGTCTATATTTGTATTTATTCCTCCCGCAGGCGCAAAAATATAGGGCCACGAATTGTATGGCAATTTGTCTGAGGCTGGGACGAGAGAGCCGTTTCTATAATAATGCCCGTAACTTCTATTTTTAGCGTTTATAAAACTTGCCAAATCCGACGTGGTAGATTGCATTTTAAGAGGAGTCAAAATATATTTGTTTAGATTTTGCTCCCAAGCAATGCCGCTGGCTTCTCTCATAATCTCTCCCGCGAGCAGAAATAGATTGTTTTGATAGCCGTAAGTTTGTCTAAAATTTCCGTCCATTCTTATATAGCGGATAGAATTTATGATTTGCCGCCTTGTATATCCGAATAGAAGCATAAAATGTTGAGAATAAGGAGTAAGCCCGCTGTATTGTGAAAGCAAATCCTCTAATGTCATCTCTTGAGTGAGAATCGGATTTGAAAAACGGAATTCAGGCAAATGCTTTATAACCTTATCGTCAAAACTTAAAATCCCTCTGTCGTCAAAAATAGCGGCAAGCATAGATGTAAAAGCCTTTGTGCAAGAGCCTATTTGGAAAATAGTTTGATTGTCTACGGGCTCTTTTAAGACTGTATCTTTAACTCCGAAAGATTTTCTATAGACTATTTTTCCGTCTATGACAGCGGCGACAGACATACCCGGTATGCCCCATTCTCTTTTGATTCTTATTATGTCTTTTTCAAATTCAGACAACATATAATTTAAATTGTCTTTGCCGTCCGATGAGAGATTATTGAATTTGCTTTGAGCGTCATTGAGCGGTTTGGCGGCAGAAGGATTTTCAGAAGAATTTTCATTTGCGGCGGCGCTTGAATTTGTATATGTGATTTGACGGATTCGGCTTTCGCCGAAACTCTCCTCTATGCTTAAGACTGCGGCAGGTTCAACAATGTCTTCAGGGACTTGAGAGGCGGAATCCTCTTGATTTAAAAGGGGATACTGGGCGAGGGAAAAATCCGTAAGTATCAGGCTGGAAAAAAAAACAAAGACGAGCAAAATTGATGCGAGTTTTTTCATAGTTTTATTTTTTATTGAAGTTAAATTTTTTTAGCGTAAAAACGGTTTTAATCTATAAACGCCGCCGCTTGACAAAGC
>JAIRQB010000233.1 GCA_031256695.1 Elusimicrobiota bacterium
TCCATTCTGTTTTTCTTTTTTATCCTTCCTTTTCTTGCCGTTCAAACTTCCGCTGAAAATGCCGCGGGGAATTTTGACGATTTTGCTTCGGCGCTCGGAAAAGAAAATTACAATATCCATTTGTCCTCTTATCAAAATCCTTTAGTATTTAAAGGCGCAATTTCAAATATCGCTTCGCGAGGGACGATACGCGGCGCGCAAGAAACAGAAAAAAACTCCGTTTTAGACGGCGCTAAAAATACAGGTTTTTTATTTGACATCTCGCGCGATGTCTTTTTTACAGGCGGCATAGAGTTTTGGAATTTTCAAAGTTATTCAAAATACGGCGGGGCGCTTCATATTGCAAAATCTGCTGTAGATTTTGACGGTTCTTTTTTGTTTTCAGGAAATAAGACGGGCTGGGGCGGCGCTATTTATGCCACGTATTCTGCTCCGTCTTTTATCGGCAACTCAGCCGCCTTTAAGGCAAATGAGGCTGAAGAGCATGGCGGGGCGATTTATATTTTTGATATGGCAATGCTAAATCTTTCGCCGAGTTCCGCGGAATTTAGCGCAAATTCTGCGCGTTTGGGCGGAGCCGTCTCGGTTGGAAGGATTTCAACTTTTACGGCAAATATTTCAGGAACTATGCTTGTCAAGGGAAACAATGCGCAAGAAAGCGGCGGCGCTTTTTATGTTGACACTTATTCAAGTCTTTCTTTGACGGGAGGAAATATCGTCTTTGCAAATAATTCCGCAGGCATAGACGGCGGCGCTTTATGGATAGGTTCGCATAGCGCAGTTTTAATAAAGGCGGCAAAGGGCGGGAATATATTTTTTTACGGCAATAGAGCGGGGGAAAAACCAAATGATATTTATATTGTCGACAGAAGTTATTTGGAATTTTCCGCCGATGCAGGCGGCAAGATAAATTTAGAAGGCGGAATAAAAGGAAAAGATTCTCTTATAAGAAAGACGGGAGATGGAACTTTGTATATAGGCGCAGATGCGGTTGTAGAACACGATTCCGTTTTTAGCATAGAAGAAGGCAGGACTGAAATTGAATCATTAGACGTCAAAATCGCCTCTCTTACAGTTCTGCCGGGCGCTCAACTTGCTTTTACGGGCAAATTGAAACACACATTGACAGCAGATGATTTTACTAGCAATGGTATGATTGTCTTCAATATAAATTTGCGCAATTTTGAAAGCGATATTTTGAAAATTGAAAATTATGCGGATATTTCCAGTTCTCTCTACATAAATTTTTACGGATATGGAACGGATATTTGGAATCCTATAAATCTTATTGATTATCCTGTCGGCGGCAATGTCAAATTTACAAATGCCGCGGGCAATCTCAAATTTGATTTGCAATATGATGCATCGGGGCAAATAAGGCTGCAATTGTTAGAAGCGCCTATTTTGTCAAATATGCTCCCCTATACCTCTTTTTATGCGAATTTGAGAACTCTGCCTCTTGCTTTTATGCCGGATTATTATTCTCTGTATAATAGAGATAAGTTTTATGCAAAAGACAAAACGAATTCCCCAAAGACTGAATCGGCAGTTTGGCTTTTAGGCTTGGGGACATCTTTAAATTACAAAGAGAGCGGAAATTCCGCGGGCAATTTTGACGCTTCAGGGCAAGGCATTGCGGCAGGAGTTGATGTTTTTGAAGACGGAGGAGTATTTTTCTCTTATCAAAATACTTCGGCAAAACAAGCGGCAGAAGAAGCCGATATGGAAAATATGGAATTCGGCGCTTATAAGAGATTAAAAATCGCCGATAAAACTTCTCTAAACATTATGGGGAGTTTAGGAATGCAAAGTTTTGAACTTCAAAATCTGCCTTCATTCAATTCAAAAACTCTTAAACTTTCATTGGAAGGAGAAATGGAGAGCGTTGTAAATATTTTCGGCGGATTGCGCGGCGGATATGTTGCCGGCAACAAAATAATAACAGAAGATATCACTATGCCTGCAGACGGCTATTTTAAAATGGACGCTATAGCGGGAATAAAGAAAGATTATAAATTGCGGAGCGACTTAATTGCCGGTGCAAAAGTATATCTTGGTTTTTTAATTGCCGGGCAAGACATAGAATTTGAAACAGACCAAGATGTCCCTATAAAAGGCGCTTCTCAAGACAATTTTTTTGGCGGCGCGGGCATAAAAGTAAATTGGCAATTTGCCGATGATTTTGGAATATTCGGAGGCTTCAATGCCCAGACAGGCGGCGCAAATACGGCATATTTGGGTTATTTAGGATTAGATTATAAATTCTCCAGCGCAAAAACGGAGAGAAAAAAGAAAGTTAAGAAAAACAAAATAGATTTCGGAAAGGCTAAAACTTTCAGATTGCCGGCGGCATATTTTAGAACAGGCTCATATGTTTTATCTTCTGCCGACAAAAATCATATAGCAGACATCGCTCAAGCGCTAAAAAACTATAGAATAAAAAAGATTTCAGTTGAAGGACATACGGATTCTGCGGGAGAGGCTTCTTATAATATGGCGCTATCCCGAGATAGAGCCAGAGCCGTCTGTTTTGAATTGATTAGGAATGGAATTCCCAAAACTTCCATAGAATATACGGGCTTTTTCTATCTATTGCCTGTCAGTTCCAACTATACGGAATCAGGAAAGAGCGCAAATAGAAGGGCGGATGTTTTTGTAGAACTCTATTCCGAGTCTGAAACAGACGCTTTGGAAGATGAAAATGTGGAAATTCAAAATCGGAATCAAAAGAGCGCTCAAATAAAAGACGGCGGGGAAATAAAGAAAGCGGATGTGTTGCCGGCGGGGAAAAACAAATACGGCGTCTCAGAAATTAGGGCAGGCTTTATGATTGAAGAAATAGACCTTGACCTTGTGCAAAATGTAGCGGGTAAAAAATCGGCGGAGGAAACTTCTGTCAAAGCAAAAAAACCGCTTCCGCAGAGTAAAATTAAATCTGCAAAGCCTGCCGCCAAAAAAACGGTTAAGGCAAAGACGGGGAAAGTTGTCAAGAAAACATCGGTAAAAAAAGCAGCCGCCAAATCAAAGAAGCCCGCTTCAACATCAAAAAAATTGAAACGTAAAAAATAAAATTTTTCTTATAAATCTCTGCGGATTTTTCCATAATGCGAAAAGGATTTCCGCAGATTTTTATTTTATAGGCATCTTTGCCGCTTCCGCGAAAGCCCAAACCCGAGTGTCATTTGCGGCGCGCGCAGTTCTGATAGAGACAAGTGCGATGAGCGGTTTAGATAGAAACTGGCGCTCGGCGCAAACGCATAGCGTTGCGCAAACGCATAGCGCTGCGCAAACACATAGCGTTGCCGCAATCCTCGGACCTGGTGTCATTTGCGGCGTGCGCAAACACATAGCGCGCCGCAATCCATTTTAAAATTAAGAATTGAGATTCAAGAATTAACGGCAACAGATACCGAACTCTCAAAAATTTCAGCCGCAAAGTCGCTTGCCGACTTTGTTTCTTGGTGTCGGCTGCCGACTTTGTTTCTTGGTGTCGGCTTACAGAAATTTTTGAAGGAAGAGCGGAAGGACTTATTAGCAAGGCTGTAGCAGTCTGCGTAATTTGTCAACGCTATTGCGTTGCCAAATAACGCTTAAGCATTTTGCTTGAAGCAAAATGCTTCAAATAATGGAGTTTGTTGAAGTTTTGCCGCAGG
>JAIRQB010000058.1 GCA_031256695.1 Elusimicrobiota bacterium
CATATTTTGGATGCCTATTGTTTGGTCTTTATTTTGTCTCAAAATTATAATAGCAAGACTTCATTCTATACGCCCGCTTTTTAAAATCTTTATATTTTGTTTTATTGTTTCAGCGCTTTTTATTGTTTTGACTACTTTTAATGCCGGAATTACGAGCAGGTATTCTGCAGATTGGCATTATCTTATAATCCTTGCTTCTCTTGTAGTTTCTTACTTTTTATATGAGAGAGTTTCTCAATGTTCTCAAAATGTAGCAAAAATTTACCTTTGGCTTATTTATATATTGATGTTTTTGTCAATTCTTGAAAACTTCTTTTTAATTTTTTCTCAATGGACTCTGTTTTCTAAGAATATATATTATTACCTTGCTTATTGCTTTAACCCGCCTTTTATTTTTTCATTCCCCGGATATCAGGATACAGGGCAGTTGTTAGGTCGGTCTTTATCTCATTATTTATTATGACGCTCCTATAATCTCTGTAAAGGTAAATTGACAGAATACACAGCAAGCCAAATCCTCTTTTGCCCCATTTTTTATCCTCAAACGCTCTTTCCAGCCCAAAACTTAAAAATTGATACAATCCCGCCTATATTTTTTATAAAAACTGACTTTGCGATAAGCCTTAAATGCGGCAAAAATTGTAAAGCAGGCATTAAACTGCCAAAAAGGAAAGCAAAATGAAAGACAGGACAGCAAGAGTTGCCCGAAAGACAAAAGAGACAGATATTTTAATTGAATTGAATTTAGATAATGGTAAAAAGGGACAGCCGCAATTAAGTAAGCAAGGGCAGCCACAATCAAGTAAGCAAGGGCAGCCAAGCTCAAGCAACCGAGGGCAAATAGATACAACAATCGGCTTTTTAGACCATATGCTTGACTTGTTTTCAGCCCATAGCGGCATATTTTTAAAAATAAAGGCAAAAGGCGACACTCATATTGACGACCATCATCTTGTAGAAGATATAGGCATAGCGCTCGGAAACGCTCTGCAACAAGCGCTTGGCGATAAAAAGGGCATAGCGCGTTATGGGCAGGTTTTATTGCCTATGGACGAGGCTTTGTGTTATATCGCTTTGGATTTATCGGGCAGATTTTATTTGAGTTATGAGGCTAAAATTTTATTTCAAAAGACAGGTTTTAATTATGATTTGCTTGAAGATTTTTTTTATGCCTTGTCTGAAAACGCCAAGATGACATTGCATATCAAAATGCTAAAAGGGCGCAATAATCATCATATTGCAGAATCCATTTTTAAAGGTTTTGGGCGCGCTTTAAAAGCCGCAATTTCCCGCTCAAACAAAGCGACAATCCCCTCAACTAAAGGGGTTCTGTAATAGTTATTAAATACAAGGTAAAGCAAAATGAAAAAAATAGCGGTAATAGATTATGGTTTTGGGAATTTGAAAAGCGTTTTAAACGCTCTTAATTTTTTAGGCGCGCAAGGGACGCTTGTGACGGAAGCGGGCAAAATATCCGCTTTTGACGGCGCTATTTTGCCGGGCGTAGGCGCTTTTGCGCCTGCCGCTCAATTTTTATCCGATAAAAATTTTGACAGCGCCATTTTAGATTATGTTAAAAGCGGGAAAATGCTCTATGGAATTTGCCTCGGCTTTCAACTTTTTTTTACTAAAAGTTATGAGAACGGGCGCAGCAATGGGCTAAATATCGTTTGCGGCGAAGTTAAAAAATTTGAAAGCGGCATTGAAAAATTAAAAGTGCCTCATATCGGCTGGAATAGCGTTGAATTTGCTAAAACAGACGGCGCAAAAAAAATGTTTGACGGCATAGAAAATGGCGCAGATTTTTACTTTGTCCACTCTTATTATGGAAGTCTGCAAAACAAAGAGCAGACATCTTCTTTTTGTAAATACGGCGTTGAATTTTGTTCCAGCATCTGTTTTGACAATGTCTGGGGCAGTCAATTCCACCCTGAAAAAAGCGGGAAATTCGGTCTTAAAGTGTTGGAAAATTTCATTAGAGAGGTCTAAACAAAATGATAGTAATACCGGCTGTAGATATTAGAAACGGGAATTCAGTCAGATTAAAGCAGGGGAAAGTTGAATTTGAAACAATTCATTCTACCGACCCTGTTTTTACAGCAAAACTTTGGAAAGCAAAAGGCGCAAAAAGGCTTCACGTAGTTGACTTAGACGGCGCTATAAGCGAGACGAATCAAAATTCAAAAATTATTAAAGAAATATGCGGGAGCGTCAAAATACCCGTAGAATTCGGCGGCGGGATTAGAAGTATGGAAAGGCTCAAAGAGGTTTTTAAAATGGGGGTTTCTTTTGCCGTATTAGGAACGGCGGCAGTCTATAATCCTTTAATTGTCAAAAATGCCGTGTCAAAATACGGCGCTGATAAAATCATAGCCGCAGTAGACGTCAAAGACGGCAAAATAGCGGTAGGCGGCTGGAAAGAAATTTCTCATATAGACGCCGATGAATTTATTGACTCTTTAAAAGAATTCGGCATTGAAGAAATTATCTATACCAATATCGCCCGCGACGGTATGCTAAACGGGCCTGATTTTGACGGATTAGAAAAAATCTTGAAAAAGAATATAAAGGTTATCTCTTCAGGCGGCATAAAAAGCGTAGACGATTTGCTGAAATTAAAACAATATGAAAAAGACGGGCTGACAGGCGCTATAGTGGGCAGCGCATTATATACGGATAGTTTTAATTTAGAAGAAGCCGTCAAGATAGTTGAATTGTAAATTCAAATTTCCCCAAATAAAAAAGGCTCTGACGCAAACAGCGTCAGGGCTTTTTTTATTTTTGAATTGAAAAAGGACTTTACTATGACAAAAACAGCAAATCTTATTTTGGGCGAGAGATACAAAAGTATATTTAAC
>JAIRQB010000190.1 GCA_031256695.1 Elusimicrobiota bacterium
AGGCTTTTTAAGAGAAGGAAACAGCAATGAATACCTTGATAGTCTATATTAAACTCATCAGAGCAAAGCATTGGATAAAAAATATCCTTATTTTTTTGCCTTTGATTTTTGTTTTAGAACTTTCAAATACCGCGCTGCTGATAAAAAGTTTTATAGGTTTTCTCTCTTTTTCTTTTTTGGCTTCAGCCGTATATGTCATAAATGATTTATTAGACTTAAGCGAGGATAAAAAACATAAAGAAAAGAAAAACCGCCCCCTTGCAAGCGGAGTTATTTCAAAAAATGCGGGCATTTTTATTTCTTGTTTTTTATTGCTTTGCTCTTTCGCATTAGACGCCGCATTTTATGATTTCAATTTTGCCGCTCTATCCGTCCTTGCCGCTTATCTTATTTTAAATATCTCTTATAGTTTTTATTTAAAACATTTACCCATCATTGACATCGTTATTTTGTCGTCTGGTTTTGTCTTACGCGTTTTATACGGAAGTCTTATAACGGGCATTCCAATATCAAATTGGCTATACCTTGTCATAATAGCCTTCTCTTTGACATTAGGCATTGGTAAAAGACGCAATGAAATATCATTAGACTCTCGCCCTGTTTTAAAGAAATATACAAGAGACTTTTTGGATAAAACTTTTTATATGTGTATGGCTATTACAATAATGTTTTATTCACTGTGGACATTAGACAGCAAAACAATTATCGCTCAAACAGGCGTCAATTTGATATGGACAGTGCCTTTAGTTTTGATTATTTGCATAAGATATAGTTTTTGCATAGAGGTTAAAGAAGGCGGCGACCCGGTTGAAGTTTTGCTAAATGACAAAATTTTGCTTTTCCTCACTCTTATTTATGCCGCTTCTATTCTTTTTATTTTGTATAGGTAAGATGAGAATTAACGGCAAAAAAGTTAAAAGATAAAATTGAATAGTTAAGAGTTAAGGAAAAACAACAATATAGAAATGGCAAACAAGGAATTCTTGAGTTGCCTTATTTATGCAGTCTTAATTTCAGCGGCAAGTCCGCGCTAGAAATTGTTGAAGGAATAGCGAGCGGAAGTTTAAAAAAAAACGGTAGTAGTCTGCGTAATTTGTCGGCGCAGCCGACACCAAGAAGTAAAGTCGGTAATGCGCCGCAAATAACGCTTAATAAAAAAGAGCAAAACAGAAGCAAAAATTGAATTTTTATTACTAAAATTTTTGCGAGGTTTTGCGAAACCTTGACCTCAAAAATTCTCGCCCGCAAAACCAAGCAAAACGGCGAGGAATGGGCGAAAAGAATTTTTGAATGTAGAGCGGAATGGAATACCATCAAAAGGAGATGTTTTATGTCAAAGTTTTTCATTACAGGCGGAGCAGGATTTTTAGGAATCAATTTAACGAGGTTTTTGCTAAACAAAGGGCATAATGTAGTTTCATATGATTTTGCGCCCGATTATAATTACCCTGAAAAAGACGACAAAAGAGTTACAGTGATAAAAGAAGATATTAGGCATTTTGATATTTTGTCTAAATCTATGGCGGGAAGCGATATTGTAATCCATACAGCCGCCGCATTGCCGCTCTACAGCGAGGAAGATATTAGGACTACTGACATTGACGGAACAAGAAATGTCTTTTTAGCCGCAAAACAAAACGGCATAAAAACGGCAATACAGATTTCTTCTACGGCAGTCTACGGCATACCAGACCATCATCCTCTTTTAGAAACAGATAAATTGCAAGGCGTCGGAGCATATGGCATAGCGAAAGTTGAAGCGGAAAGCATTTGCGCTCAATTCCGCAAAGAAGGCATAACTGTTCCAATAATACGTCCAAAATCTTTTATAGGTCCAGAGCGTTTAGGCGTTTTTGCGCTTTTCTATGATTGGGCTGAAAGCGGTCATAATTTTCCATTGATAGGCAGCGGGAATAATAAATATCAATTCCTTGATGTTGAGGATTTATGCGAGGCAATTTATTTGTGCGCAACTTTGCCGCCTGAAAAGACAAATGATGTCTTTAATATAGGCGCTGAGGAATTTACGACTATGAAAGAGGATTATCAGGTTGTTTTAGACAAGGCTGGCTTTAAAAAGAGAATGCTGGGTTTTCCCGCCGCTCCTCTTATATGGACTTTAAGAATCCTTGAATTTTTTAAACTCTCGCCTCTCTATAAATGGATTTATGAGACAGCCTGCGAGGATTCTTTTGTTTCAATAGATAAAGCAAAAGAACAGTTGGGGTGGAAGCCTAAATTTTCAAATAAAGACGCATTGCTCCGCAATTATGAATGGTATATAGAGCATAAAAATGATTTTAAAGACTTAAACGGAGTCTCTCATAGAGTTCCTTGGAAACAAGGGATATTGAAAATTGCCAAAATGTTTTTTTAGGCAAATAAAGGCAAAGCAGTTTTTATGCCGAGCAAGAAAAGGAAAAAAAATGAATAAAGACGATTTTGAAAATTTAGCAAAACAGTCGGCTCTGATAGCGGCAGACAAGAAAGCAGAGGATGCTTTGATTTTAGATGTGTCCTCATTAACGCCGACGGCTTATTTTTTCACAATAATTCAGGCAAATTCCTCTCCTCAAATATCCGCTGTCTGCGATGAGATAGAAAAGCAATTTAAAGAAAAAGGAATTGCCCCTATCAGAAAAGAGAGCAGGAATTCAACTTCTTGGCGGGTAATAGATTATGGAGGGCTGATTGTCCATATAATGACTCAACAGATTAGGCATACTTATAAGATAGAGGAGTTTTGGAAAGAGGCTCAAACTGTGGATTTTATGCCTAAAACAATAAAAACTGAAAATCAAAAAGAGACGGCTGCGCCTGCTTCTATTGAAAAAACTAAAAAACAAGCGAAAAAATCTGTAAAGAAAAATGCAAAAGACGGCGGCAAAAAAACAAAAACTGCAAAAACTAAAAAGACAATAAAAAAAGCGGCGGCAAAATCAAAACCGGCAAAAAAATCTAAAACAAAACCTGCAAAAATAGCGGCAAAAAAGCCTGCAAAGAAGTCAATCAAAAAACCTGCAAAGAAAACCCAAACAAAAGCCGTCAAAAAAGTTGTAAAAAAGCCCGTTGAAAAAACGGCAAAGAAAACCTTAAAGAAAACTGCGGCAAAAACAATGCATAAAAATGCAAGAAAAACTGAAAAGAAAAAAACGGCAATAAAAAGGACAATAAAAAAAATAATGACGGCATAAATGCCAAAAAGCATTTACGACTAAAATTTAGCAGACAAATAAAAAAGGCAAAGACTTAAATTTAAGTCTTTGCCTTTTTGCTTTTATGCCCGTCTATATGCGTTTTTAACTTATTTATTCATCTTTTTAACTATTACAAAAAGCGATTTGTATAAAAGATACAGCAAAATTATGCCTGCTATACCTGCCGCAAATGCCGTCAAAAAAGCATTGTCAATTAAAGGAAAAGAGTATTCGCTAAAAAAAGCCTTTATAGTATAGGCATTTTCGGCAAAACCGTATTTTTCTGATATTGCCTCTAATGCATCGGGATAACTTGAAGCAAATAAACTCGCTAGCAAAATAACGGCAATGGGCAAAATCCACAGAAAAATTTTCTTATTCATTTGCGCCTCCCAAATTTTTAAAGACCTTCAGCAAGAGCAGAGTAAGAGCAGACTCTAAAACGGCAAAAAGCAAATGCAGACTCATCATATCTTTAAAAGCCGCGCTAAAAGAAACTGCGCCTGATATAGAAATTTCTATAAGGCAAGCAAGAGCGGCGGCTAAAACTGAAAAGAAACAAGCGGCAATGACGGCTGCATAATAATTCTTTGCAGATAAAGCCTTATACACAAAATAAGAGAGAAAAGAGCCGATAAAAGCCATATTCAATATATTTGCGCCAAGCGCCAAAAGCCCGCCGTCTGCAAAAAAAACAGCCTGAATTGCTAAAACCGATGAAATAATCACAAAACCGGCAAAAGGACCAGCCAAAACTGCGGCAAAAACCCCGCCTATTAAGTGGGCGGAAGTAGACGATGCTATTGGGATATTAAACATCTGAGCCGCAAATACCCATACAGAAATCATCGCAAGTTTTTGGAAATACTTATCGGCATTTTTGGAAAATCCCATAATGCCCGCTATTTTTTGTCCATTATTGCCCGCTAAATTGCCTATCAAAACCCCAACCGCTTTAAAAACCCGCCCTAAACAATAACCCATCATGCCCAAAGCGCCTGCAAGAAGCCCCAAAGCCGCCTTATTGTTTAAAAAACCGTCTGGAATGTGCATATTGCCTCCTTTTTTAACATCAAAAACAATGTTTTTCCATATATTTCAGTATATTTGCCGAGAGGGATTATAATAAATTTTCTATTGAAAACGGCAAACTTATAAGATAAAATGCCGACGTTGAATATCAGGGGCTATAAGCCCTAAAAACGGAGGACTAAAATGAAAAATCTGAAAATGGCAATGGCATTTATTGCAGTGTTTACACCGGCAGTTTTTATCACAGGCTGCCAAAAAAACGAGGTAACAGGAGAACCGGTTGCAGAGCCGTCTGTTAAGGCGGATTTTGACGGACAATATCTTAAAGTTGTCAATTTTGATTTTGACAAAAGCGAAATAAGCAGTTTGGCGGCAAGCATTTTAAAGGAAAATGCCCAGTATTTAAGCGCTAACTTAAATATCAATATAGTTGTAGAAGGGCATTGCGACAGCCGAGGAACAGTTGCCTACAATTTAGCGCTTGGACAGAGGAGAGCCTTAAAAGTTAAGGAATATTATGTCAGTCTCGGCATTGCTTCTGATAGGATAGCGGCTATTTCATATGGCGAGGAAAAGCCGGTAGACCCTGAAGAAAATGAAGACGCATATGCTAAAAATAGAAGAGCAGAAACCAAAATGGTCTCAAAATAGATAAATCGGCAAAGGTTTAGGGGGCGAATAGGGTTCGACGGGAGCGATAGAAGCAAAGACAGCAAGTCGGAGTTGACCGAAGGCTCCGTAAAAATCGGTCAAAAAATAAACAACAATAAAAATGTTGCGGCAAGTCCCGATTTCGGGGCATTGCCTTTAGCCGCCTAAGTTGCGGCTTCGTTTTACCGAAGACATCTGCTATTTGGATAAAACGTCACCTTGCAGGTTAGTTTCAGTTTGCTTGTCGCGTCAAATTGAAATGAAAACAAAACGGGGCTGGTTTAAAAAGTAATCCTGTCTAGAGACGGCTTTTTAAGCGAGAAAAAATTCTAGGCTAAACTTGTAGCGGTCTTGTTTATACGTTTTCGGACGCGGGTTCAATTCCCGCCGCCTCCACCAAAGAGTCAAAATTGTCAAAAGTTTAAAAACGGAACATTTTGAAAGAGGTTTTTGTTAAGTCGGAGCAGTTTGGGGAGTTTTTAGATGGAAGAAAAAGAATTAGATTTCAATGTTCATTTTTTTAATTTAATCACTTTGTTTTCACAAACCGCTTGGTATCAATTGGGAAAAGTTCCAAGCCCTGTTGACGGCAAAATAAGCAAAGATTTGAAAGCCGCGCAATTTACAATAGACACTCTTTTAATGCTCCGTGAAAAAACAAAAGGGAATTTGAGCAAAAAAGAAGAGAGTTTATTATCTGCATCAATATCAGACCTTCAGTTAAATTATGCCGATGAGGTTTCAAAACCGCAAAACCAAGAGATTAAGCAGGAAAACCCGGCAAGCGAAACTGAGAAAACAGAGTAAATTTGAAATAGCGGACGGATTGCAGTTTGCCGGCTCTTATTTGCCCGATGGTGTAATGGGTAACACGTCTGCCTCTGGAGCAGGAGTCTCATGGTTCGAGCCCATGTCGGGCAGTTTTAGAAGCAAGACAAAAAAGCCCCATTGCAAAGGGGCTTTTTTATTTTACAGGCAAAACAATTTTCAAACGGCTGCTAGGTATAAAGATTACAATGCCGCTTTGCGCTGTTAAATATATGCGCGCCGGCATTTTTTATCTTTGAAACTCCCGCAGAAAACAGACAAAAAATTTTAAAGGAAATTCTGCAATGAAAAAATGGCTGAAAATTCTCTTAATACTTGCAGGGCTTTTGATTTTTGTAGCGGCTCTATATCTATTGAATTCTCAATTAAAATCTATAAATCCAAAAGACGTTTTGCTCGCTTTAAGCGATATTTCAAATATAAAAATTGCCGCCGCTATGCTTTGCGCTTTGGGTTATTATATGTTGCTGGGCGGATACGACATCATAGCCTTCCATCACATAAACAAAAATGTCAGGTTAAAACCGCGTGAAATCTTTTTCGCTTGTTTTGTAAGCAATGCTTTGGGGAATAATACAGGATACTCTATGCTTTTCGGCGGCTCTTTAAGATACAGGCTATATTCTGTCTACAATGTCTCAATAGTTGACATCACAAAAGTCATTTTCTTTTCCTCTGCTACAATTTGGCTCGGTCTTTTTGCCGCAGGCGGTCTTATTTTTATTTTAGACCCCGTATCTCTTGCAGAAACTACGGGATACAATATCACCACAAGGACGGCAGGCGTATTGTTCTTGTCTATTTTGTCAGTTTATATCGTTTTATGTTCTCTGAATTTACAATCTATTAAATTCGGCAAAAAACAATTTTCTTTTCCAAATATACAAACTGCCGCAATTCAAATAGCGCTTGCTACGGCGGATTGGGTAATAGCCTCTTTAACTCTCTATATTTTAATGCCGTCTGGAATTGTCTCTTATTTTGTTTTGCTTAAAGTTTTTCTCGTCGCTCAACTTTTAGGCATACTCAGCCAGGTTCCGGGCGGCATAGGCGTTTTTGAAACTTCCATAGCGGTTTTACTGCCTCAAATTATTTCTAATCCGTCTGTAATCGGCGGCTTATTGGCATATAGGGCTATTTTTTATTTTTTCCCGCTATCCATCGCTCTTTTTACTTTGGCTGTTTATGAAATTGCCCGCCTTATAAAGAAAGTTGATGAAAAGACAAAGTATTTTGGAAAGGCAGTCTCTTCTGTTTTAGTTCAAATTCTTACAATCTCAACTTTTTTCGGCGCAATTATCGCTATTTTTACAACTTCAACTCCTTTCAATATCCTTGATTTAAAAAAAATCGTTAGTTTAATACCGCTTGGAATGTTAAACCTATCTCATTTCTTGCTCAGCATTACCGCTGTCGGCTTGCTTTTTACCTCAAGAGCGTTGCAACTTAGGATAGAAAATGCCCGCAAATGGGCGCTGATTTTTATTTCTTGCGCCATTGTTTTTTCTATAGTGATGGGCGGCAATTTAATAATACTGGCTTATTTCATCTGTCTTTTTGCCGCTATTTTTGCAGCAAAAAAATACTTTTACCGCAAAAGGAGTATGTTAAATATTCCATTTAACACTATGTGGTTTTGCGCCGTAATCGGCATTTTTACCGCAGCTGTTTGGATAGGCTTTATTGCCAATAAGCAGGATATTCTTTTGTGGATAAAACACCCTGCAATTTTTATAGAAGCGCTCTTCGGCGATGAAGAGTCTTCGCGTTTTTTAAGAACGGTTATAGGCATTTCAGTTTTGTTTGCGCTAATTGCCGTAGAGCAGATTTTTAGAAAGGCTTTCAATAAGACGGTTTATTTTACCGCTGACGACGCTAAACTTTTAATTCAAAATACAAATTACGTTTATGCTTTCAACGCTTTGATGGGAAATAAAAAATTGTTTTCAAACGAGGCAAAAGACACTTTTCTGATGTATCAAAATATAGGCGCTAATAGAATTGCTTTAGGAGACCCCATCGGCGTATCTGAAAATAAAAGAGAATTGATTTGGCAATTTAAAGAGTCGGGCGACAGAGACAATATGAGAGTTTCTTTTGTCGGAGTCGGCAATAAATATATAAACGCTTACAGAGATACAGGACTTGATATTGTGAGCATTGCATCAGAGGCAAAAATTGTTTTAAAAGATTTTAAATCCAACGGTTATTTTCAATCTTTGAGTGAAACTATTTCTGCGGAAGGCTTTTTATATGAGATTAAGAAAAGCGATGAGTTTTATAAATATGAAGCGTCTTTTGAAAGCATAGACAAACTTTGGGAAAAAGAAAACAACTATATAAATAGGAATTTTATACCGGGCGATTACAGCGCAGATTGCGCGCGGGGTTTTGACTTTGGAATTCTAAAAGACAGAAACGGGAATATATCAGGCTTTTCAATTTTGAGCGGAACGCAGAATAAATATGAAGCGTCTTCGGAAATAGCGCGCTATATAAATTGCCCTAAAAATATTTTTGAATTTATTATTTATCAAAATGTTTTATGGGCTAAAGAAAAGGAATACCGATTTTTTAATTTAGGCTATACGTATACAAAAGAAGACAGCGAAAAAGAAAAAGATTTTGCAAGGTTTTTCGCAAAAATTTTGGCTTTTTCAGAGCATTTCAACAATGATTTTAAAGCGCTCAAAGAGTTTAAGGATAGATTTGACCCTGTTTGGGATGAAAAATACGCCGCAATTCATCTTAATGAGCGCATAATAATGTTTGTTAAAAATTTCACAGCCTTGATTGCTCCGCATAAAGAAAGAAAGAGAACTTGGCGGTTTTTTAAAAGGTTTTTTGAAAGATGAAGACGCTTTCAAGTTTTTACTCAAATGTTTTTGACAATGATTTAGCAAAAGAAGGCGATAAAATAATTTTGGCGGTTTCAGGCGGCGCTGATTCTATGAGTATGATGCATCTGTTTTGGATGCTGTCTAAAAAAATAAAAATTGAAATTCTCGTTTTAAATTTAGACCACAATTTAAGGAAAGAATCTCTCAAAGAGGCGCAAATTGTTAAAAAACTATCCGAGCGCTTAAATATAAAATGCATTTTGGATAAGATAGAGCCGCTAAAATATGCGAAAGAAAATTCTGTATCTCTTGAAACAGCGGGGCGCATTTTAAGATATGAAAGTTTTGAAAGGACAGCGGGAAAATTTAAATTCAATAAAATATCTACGGCGCACAATGCAAACGATAATGCTGAAACGGCATTGATGCGGCTTTTAAGAGGCGGCGGGAATTTTGCCGGCATTCCTTTAAGACGCAAACTTGCCGCAAATATAGAAGTGATTAGACCTATGTTAAATATCGCAAGAAAAGATATTGAACTCTATGCCGCAGAACAAAATTTGCCTTTTTGCACAGATAAATCCAATTTCAGCGATATTTTTTTAAGAAACCGAATTAGGAAAAATATACTGCCTGCATTGGTAAAAATAAATCCAAAAATAGTAGAGCATATCTTTAATTTGACCTCTATACAGGCTGTAGAAGAGGATTATTTAGACCAAATTTGCGCCAAAATAGCCTCCAAAATAATCAAAAAAAAGCCCAATCAAATTATAATTGAATTGAAGGGGTTTTTAGGATATAATCCCGCCCTGCGTTATAGGCTTTTAAAGAATGTAATTCCCGAGAAGCAAAATAGTTTTCAAATCAATTTCCTTGCAAAAAAAATCTCTCTTTCAGATAAATCCCCCCACATTTTGTCTAAAGATTGGGTTTTTAAAATCAGCGGTTCTAAAGCCGTTTTTAAAAAAGTTAGGCATTAAAATTTTAGGTTTTGCCTAATGGGCTTTAGTAAAGCGGGACTTTGCGCAATGGACTTAAAGCAAAGTAGGACTTTGCACAGCGGACTTAAGCAAAGTCAAATGAGGTTAAATTATGAATTCTCACAAAATAAAAACTTTAATTACAAAAGAGCGTATCCAAGAAAGAATCGCTGAATTGTCAAAAGAGATTCAAAAAGATTTTGAAGGCAGAGACCCCTTGATAGTTTCTATTTTAAAGGGGAGTTTTGTTTTTTGTTCAGATTTAATAAGGCATTTAAACCCTGAATACAAAGTGGATTTTATAATGGTGAAATCCTATATAGGGACGCAATCAAGCGGAGAAGTTAAAATAATTTCCGATGTGAAAACTAATATAGAGGGGAAAGATATTTTAATCGTTGACGATATAGCAGATACGGGAGTCACAATAGATTTTTTAAGAAAAACTTTTTTAGAAAGGGGCGCTTCAAGCGTTAAGGTATGCGTTTTGCTTGATAAAAAAGACAGAAGAGTAGTTGACACTTCTGTGGAATATAAATGTTTTGATATTCCTAATTATTTTATCGTCGGTTTTGGGCTAGACTACAATGACTTATATAGAGGTCTTCCATTTGTAGGCATTTTAGAACAAATATAGTTAAGCCTCAGTTGAGCGCAACTTTTTTTGTAAATATATAAATAAAAAACAAACGGCATAATAAATGCCGCAAGCAGAGAGGACAAAATGAAACAGAAAAACCCGTGGTTTATATTTTTTTGGATAAGTTTATTTGTGATAATTTTTATGCTTATGAATTCTGCCCGTCAAAAAAACGAAGAGGTAGAAATTAAATATTCTCAATTTAAACAAGAGATAAAGAACGGCAATATAGCCAATGTCACAGTGGCGCCGGATATTATCAAAGGCGAATTTAACGACAATGGAACTGTGAAAAAATTCAAAACTACTCCAATGGACGACCCAAATCTTGTAAAAGATATGGAAGAAAACAACGTTAAGACTTTTTCAGGCTCGCAAGGCGGGAAATTATTTACATCGCTGCTCATCAGTTGGGGACCTTTGATAATTTTTATGCTTTTCTTTATTTGGATGATGAGAGGTATGGCGGGCGGAGGGAAGCAGGCTATGGCTTTCAGCAAGAGCAAGGCTAAATTGGCGGGCGCGGGAAATACAAAGATAACTTTTAAAGATGTAGCCGGCTGCGATGAGGCTAAAGAAGAATTGCAAGAAATTATTGAATTTCTAAAAGACCCCGCTAAATTCAAAAAACTCGGTGGCAAAATTCCAAAAGGAGTTCTGCTGTTCGGCTCTCCTGGGACGGGAAAGACTTTGCTTGCAAAAGCGGTGGCAGGCGAAGCGGGAGTGCCTTTCTTTTCTTCAAGCGGCTCTGAATTTGTAGAAATGTTTGTAGGCGTAGGCGCTTCAAGAGTTAGAGATTTATTTGACCAAGGGCGCAAAAATGCTCCTTGTCTATTATTTGTTGATGAAATTGACGCGGTGGGGCGTCATAGATTTGCCGGGATAGGCGGAGGACACGATGAAAGAGAGCAAACTTTAAATCAACTTCTCGTTGAAATGGACGGTTTTGACACCAAAGAAGGAGTGATTTTAATAGCAGCCACAAATAGACCCGATGTTTTAGACCCCGCTTTGACGCGCCCGGGCAGGTTTGACAGACAAATAATCGTGCCGAATCCCACCTTAAAAGATAGAGAAGCAATTTTGGGCGTGCATTCAAAAAATATCAAAATGGAAAATACAGTCAATTTAGGCATTGTGGCAAAAAGAACGCCCGGATTTTCAGGCGCTGATTTGGCAAATGTGGTAAATGAAGCGGCATTGCTAGCGGCAAGGCTAAATCAAGAAGCGGCGAATATGAAAAATTTTGAAGATGCCATTGATAGAGTTTTAGCGGGTCCGGCAAGAAAATCTATGATAAGCGGCAAAGAGGAACTCAAAAGAATCGCATATCACGAATCAGGACACGCTATAGTTGCCAAAAAACTTCCAAAAGCAGACCCAGTCCACAAAGTTTCAATAATTCCCCGCGGACAAGCATTGGGGCTTACTTGGCAAATTCCCGAAGATGACAAACATTTGACGTCAAAAGAGGAAGCATTAGACAGAATCACTGTGCTTTTCGGCGGCAGAGCCGCAGAGCAAGTCGTTTTTGACGAGATGACTACGGGCGCTTCAAATGATATTTCTCAAGCCACAAAACTTGCCACGCATATGGTTACAACTTTCGGTATGAGCGATAAAGTAGGTCCTATTTCTTTAGATAAAGGGAGCGAGGAGATATTTTTAGGCAAAGATATATCAAGGGACTCTCATCTGTCTGAAAAAATGTCTGAACTCATAGACAGCGAAATCAAAAAAATCATAGACGATTGTCTAAAAAAAGCCAAAGACATTTTAAAGAAAAACAGAAAAACATTAGACGCTATGGTCTCTTATCTTTTGGAAAAAGAGACTTTAAGCGCCGAGGAAGTTGATTTGATAATAGAAGGGAAATCTTTAGGGACTGCCGCTGTTTAGCGTTAAGGATAAATGAGATGAAAAAACTCCATCGCTTTATCGGCGATTTTGTCAGAAATAAAACTTGCTTTTTTATCATTTTGTTTTCAGAGTATATGAATTTAAAGCCGTTCTTTGAGGATTATTTTAAGCAAAATGATATGGATAAAGCGTTTCGTAAACTTATATCGGGGTTAGACAAAGACAGCGTTGATTTAGTTTTTTTGATAATCAAAAGAATTAAAACTGTAATCAAAAAGCCGAAAATTTTCCCCGCTGTATTTTTGAAAACTAAAGAAGAAAAACGGCAAATGTCTGTTATAGAGAAAGAGATGGCGTCTATAAAAAAGACAGATAAAGGCTTTTATACATATAAGGGTTTTATCCTGCGCGATAAAAACTATTTTGATGTTATAAGAGATGATTTTTTGGCTGAGAATGTATTGGAGGGGCAGGCTGTATCCAAAATCAAAAACAATAATATTATTGATGCGGGCGCTTTCATAGGAGACAGCGCCCTTGTTTTTTCTCAATACACAGATAAGAAAATTTATGCTTTTGAGCCGTCGGCAAATAACTATCATCTGTTATTAAAGACAATAGAATTAAATTCTATGAGCGGTAAAATAATTCCGATAAATAAAG
Organism: Elusimicrobiota bacterium; assembly: GCA_031256695.1. Lineage (GTDB taxonomy): Bacteria > Elusimicrobiota > Endomicrobiia > Endomicrobiales > Endomicrobiaceae > JAIRQB01. The sequence continues at coordinate 12,695 of JAIRQB010000190.1, forward strand.
GCATTAGCGGCGGCAGCGAAAAACTCTTTATATCAGACAATACTTCCTCCTCTTGTCTATCCAAAGAATATATTGAAGGCGCAATGCAAATAGAGACAACGGCATTGGATAGTTTTGTCAAAGAAAACAATTTAGATATTGGGCTTATAAAAACTGATGTTGAAGGTTTTGAAATGAATTTATTAAACGGGGCGCAAGAGACAATAAAGGCTCAAAGACCAGTGATGCTTATCAGCATTTATCACAATGCGAGGGACTTTTTTGAAATAAAGCCTTTAATAGAAAGTTGGAATTTAAACTATAAATTTAAAATACGAAAGATGTCTTTTGCGCTTTTTTTAGAAACTGTTTTAATTTGTCTGCCTCAATAAAATCTGCCGTAAAAACAAAGGAGACTTTTCTTTTTATGAACAAACTTTTTTCAATTAAGAAAGATTCGCAATATGCTGTTGTCAGTTTTCTATCTTTTTCTATAGTGTGTTCAAATTGTTCAGAGGTTGGTTTAATAAAACAAATACTCAATAAAATCGTTAAGAAAATAAAAACAATGCTCGGCTTTAAGTATAAAATATATGGGAATAAGCGGCAGTTTTATATTGAAGCGCCCTCGCCTGACAGCATATTTCATTCATTCAATTCTTATTTCAAAGGCGGTATTTCCAACGCTTATTTGAATCTGACAAATGGATTAGACGCTCAAAGCGTTAAAGAAGCGCAGCGCATAATAGATAGACTTAAAAAAACTTTAAAGCATCCATTTTCATACTTGCGCTTTGAGCCTGAATTTGATGAAAAATCTTTGATTATAGACATTGAAACAAAATTAAAAAGCAAAATTACTAAAAATTCAGACGGCGCTTTTTCATATCAAGATTTTATTTTGCCTTTAAATGAATTCTCTGAAAATGTTTTTTATTTTAGATACGGCATTGAGGATATTCTAAGAAATGATAAAACAGAAATAGACGGCAATACCCCCCCCCCCCCCGTCTGTTTCTATTGCCGATAAAATCAAAAACAACAATATCATTGACGCAGGCGCTTATATAGGCGATTCGGCTCTATTGTTTTCAAAATATACTGATAAATTAGTCTATGCTTTTGAGCCTGACAGAAACAATTACAATTTAATGCTTAAAACAATAGAGATAAATAATTTGACTGATAAAATAATGCCCGTAAATAAAGGTTTAGGCGATAAGATAAGCGAAATGTTTATTGCAAATAACGGCGAAGGCGCTGCCGCTTTTTTTATTTCTGCTGAACCGATAGGCAATGATGAAACAGCGCAAATAATAACAATAGACAATTTTGTCAGAGAGAATAATTTAAACATCGGTCTTATAAAAACTGATGTAGAAGGTTTTGAAATAAATTTATTAAACGGGGCGAAAGAGACAATAAAGGCTCAAAGACCAATAATGCTTATCAGCATTTATCACAATGCGAGGGACTTTTTTGAAATAAAGCCTTTAATAGAAAGTTGGAAATTAAATTATCGTTTTCAAATTAGAAAATATATAGCCTCTCACATTTTTGGCGACACTATGTTGATTTGTCTGCCTAATTGAAGGTGTAAAAATGAAAAAAGCATTTTTTGACGAAAAAAAAGCGCAAGAAGCAATTAAACTCTTGCTTGAGTCTTTCGGCGAGGATTTAAATAGAGAGGGTTTAAAGCGCACGCCGCAAAGAGTTGCGCAATTTTATAAAGAAGCGCTTGCCGGCAATAATATAAATCCTTTAGATTTTGCTTCCGTTGCATATAGCGATGAAAATTATGAAGAGATAGTTCTTTTAAAAGATATTTCTTTTTATTCTATCTGCGAGCATCATCTTTTGCCTTTTTTCGGCAAAGCGCATATAGCCTATATCCCTAAAAAAAATAAAATCATCGGCATTTCAAAACTTATAAAACTTATTGAAGTTTTTGCTTCGCGGCTTCAACTTCAAGAGAGAATGTCTAAACAAATTGCAGACGCTTTAATGAAGGCTGCTTCTCCTCAGGGGGCGGCAGTTGTTTTAGAAGCCGAGCATCTCTGTATGTCAATGCGCGGAGTAAAAAAAACGGGCGCTTCTGTGATTACTTCCGCAATGCGCGGCATTTTCCTAAAAGATATGAGAGCAAGAGCCGAAGTTATGGCGCTTTTAAAAGGAAAATAGAATGGAAATAATACGGAAATTTAAAGTTTATCTTGATACCAGCGTAATAAGTTATTTATCTCAAGACGATACGCCTGAAAAAATGAAAGAGACTTTAGATTTTTGGGACGCTGTAAAAACGGGGCTTTTTGATGTTTTTATCTCTACGGCAGTCATTGAAGAAATAAATAAATGCCCTAATCCAAAACGCGGCTTTATGTTGGAGCGTCTGTCGGAAATAGATTATGTTGAAATAAAAGTATCGCAGGAGGTCAATGCGATAGCCCGTCAAATCATTGATGAGGGCATACTTCCGCCCAAAGCGCGTTTTGATAGTTTTCATATTGCAGCCGCTATTGCGGCAGGCTGCCACTATATCGCTTCTTGGAATATGAAACATATGGCAAATGTTAAAACTAATAGAGATATGCGGCTTTTGACTATAAAAGGCGGCTTTGCTGAAATAAGCATTGTAACTCCTGCAATGTTTAACAAAGGAGAATAGTTTATGGAGTTAAAAATCAGTTCAAATTTTACAGTTGAGGATATTCGTAAACTCCGCGATTATGAATATGAGATGACAAAAAATATGACTTGGGAAGAGTTAGCGGATTATATCAATGCCAATGCCGCCGCCGTTTTTGCCGAAATAGAGCATATTCGCTCCGAGAAAAAGAAAAAATTAAAAATTTAATGTTTGAAAGATAAAGTATAGACCCATCGGCATTTCAAAACTTGTCAAAAGACGGCTTTAAACATTGTTTTGCGAGAGCCTCTCATATTTGTGTTCATAACTCATAACTTTTAACTTTTAACTTTTGAAATCTATATGTTAATAAGAAAAATACTAATCAATAATTTCCAAGAAGCGCTAAAACTATCCGCAAATATCGGGGTATCTCCGCAGGTTTATACTTCCCTCTCTAAAAAAGGAATTTTCTATTCTCTTTTAATTGAAGACATTGACAATAGAGCAGCCTCAATACTTAAACAAGAGGCTCTCTCTTGCGGCGCTGAACTTGCAGTAAATATTGAAATAAGCGCTTTCAAAAAAGGGAAATCAAAAGCGGTTTTATTTGCAACATATCGGCATATTGAAATTTTGTCCCAAAAACTTTTAGCGCAGCCTTTTGGTCTTAAAGAAACCGCTGAAAATCTTAAAGAAATAATCAAAGAATTGCCGCGTCCCAAAATACTCAAATATAAAAATAAAACTATAAATTTAGAAAGCCCCGCTGTGATGGGCATAATTAATCTTGACCCAAATTCTTTTTCAAATGATGCTGTTTTAGATGCGGGGCAAGCGGCGGAAAAAGCCTCTTATTTTGAAAGCGCCGGCGCAAAAATAATAGATTTAGGCGCTGAATCTTCTAAACCGGGCATAAAGCCCATAGATGCAAAGACAGAAATCAAAAGGCTGCTGCCCGCCTTAAAAAAAATCAGAAAAAAAACCTCATTGCCTATTTCAATAGATACTTATAAATATGAGACGGCAAGAGCGGCGATAGACGAAGGCGCGGATATAATAAATGATATTTTTGCTTTAAGAGAAGGCGGCGGGAAAAAAGCCTCTCTTTTAGCAGGCGCTAAATGCGGTCTCATTCTTATGCACTCCCAAGGCATCCCTGAAAATATGCAAAAAAATCCGCATTATAAAGATTGTCTGTCTGAAATTTATAGTTTTTTATATGAGAGAAAAAAGTTTGCAGAAAGTTACGGCATAGAGGAAGACTTCATATCAGTTGACCCAGGCATAGGATTTGGCAAAACTGCCGCTCACAATGCGGAACTCATAAAAAATTTAAAAGTGTTTTCAACGCTCGGCGCAATTACAATCGGAGTTTCAAGGAAAAGATTTATAGAAAAATTGACGGGGCATTCAGGCATTGCTTATTGGACTGCGGCAAATCTTTTGGCGGCGTTAAAAGGCGCGGATATTATTCGGGTTCACGATGTTGAAGAAACTGTAAATGTTTTGAAGTTGATAGCCTAAAAAATCAATCGTCAGAGGAAATATGTCTGCATTTTAATATGCAGGAGAGAGGGGTTTTGGATATGAAATGTGATGAAATACTCAAAATAAAGAATATGATTTTAGAGACAGTAGGCGCAGATTGCGAAAAGATAATACTCTTCGGCTCATATGCTTACGGAATGCCCCGCGCTGACAGCGATATAGATATTTATGTCGTTTTAAAAGACGGCGCAAAGAATCCTTTGCTGTGGTTAGAGGATATAGGCGTTGGGTTTAGCAAACATAAATACTATGAGCCTGTTGACTTGCTTGCCAATTATAAGTCAAGGTTTGAATACCGCAGCGCGGGCGGTCCCACTTTAGAAAGAACCGTAGTTAATAAAGGAGTAGTTTTATATGCCCGAACTTGATTTGACAAAAGAATGGCTGAAATATGCCGACAATGATTTAATAGTTGCCCGTCATTTAATTGAGGATATGCATCCTAAACAAACAGAAATTTCTGCATATCATAGCCAGCAATGCGCTGAGAAATCGCTAAAAGCATTTTTGTTCTTTAAGGATATTGAGCCGCCGAAAATTCATAATTTGCCTAAACTTTGCGAACTTTGCAAAAATATTGACGCAGAATTTTCCTCTTTGGAAATTGATTGCGAAAGGCTAAATCCATATGGCTCTGCAGTCCGCTATCCTAATGAACTTGCCCCTGATGAAATAATAGCGAAGGCGGCTTTAGATAGAGCGCAAAAAATCTGCAGTTTTTGCAAGGCTAAAATAGAAGGAAAGAGAAATGAAAAACAAACAGCATAAAAACAACATATTGAGAATTAGCAAATAATAAGCCTTTACGGGAGTTGCAATGGAAGCGCAAACTTTTATAGACACTTTAATTAGAATTTATAATCTCTATATTTCAAATGTTTTAGATATTCTCATCTTGACCTTTGTTTTCTATAAGATAATTCTCTTAATCCGCGGGACAAAAGCAATGCAAGTCGCAGTCGGTATGCTTGTTTTGCTGATTTTTACAGTCTTGACGCGCGACATATTGCATTTAAAGGCTGTCACTTGGATTTTAAACAATGTCTGGCTGACGGCGTCTTTAATTTTAGTCATTGTTTTTCAAACTGAAATAAGAAATGTCTTCGCTCACATAGGCGGAAATCTTTGGTCTAAAACTTCAAATGCCGCAGATAAACAAATAAATGAAATAGCCGCAGCAGCAGATGAATGCAGTAAAACTATGACGGGTTTTTTAATCGCCATAGAAAATGAGATTGGCTTAAACAGTTTGACAGATACGGGAGTTCTTTTAAACGCCGACATTTCAGAAGAACTTCTGCTGTCTATTTTCAAAAATAAAGCCGCTCCGCTCCACGACGGCGCTTTGATAATCAGCAAAAATAAAATTCTTGCTGCAGGCTGCATTTTGCCTTTAAGCGATGACACAGACATTAAATTATTCGGCACAAGGCATAGAGCGGCATTGGGTCTTAGCGAAGTATCAGACGCTTTAATTGTTGTTGTCTCTGAGGAGACAGGGGCAATATCAGTTGCTTTTAATTCTAAATTGACAAGCGGGCTGTCAATAGAAAAACTTAAAGAAGCGATAAAGACAAAAGGCATATCGCTGTCAGAGGTAAAATGAAAAAAATAATATCAATGATTAAAAAAAATTGGCGTTTAAAATTGATGGCTTTCGCTTTGGCTGTCTTGGTATGGTATATCATTTGTTATAGGTGATTTATGGATTTATTCGGAACAGACGGCATCAGAGGAAATTCCTCGCAATATCCTTTTGACGACCAGACTCTTGTCATTATCGGTCGGGCTATAGCGGAAGAACTCCGCGGCAAAAAAAATGAAATTCTCATAATTTCAGATACAAGAGAATCCGCTCAAAGGATTTCACGCCGCCTTGCAGAAGGCATTGTTTCTTTCGGCAAAAATGTTGTCTTTGGCGGAGTTTTGCCTACGCCAGCGGCTTCTTTTCTTGTAAAAAAAACGGGGCGTTTTGAAGCCGCTATAGTAATATCGGCTTCGCATAATCCTTATACGGACAACGGCATTAAAATTTTTGCTTCAGACGGTTTTAAACTCAAAGATTCTATTGAAGAAAGAATTGAGAAAAAAATTAAATATTATGAGGATTTGAAAGACTTCAAATCTTATTGCGCGGCAAATGGAAAACCCATCGTTAAAATAAAACTCAAACAAGATTTGAGTCTTTTAAAACTCTATGAGGATTTTATTTCCTCAACTTTTGACAATCACAGTTTAAAAGGCAAAACCATAGCATTAGACTGCGCAAACGGCGCTTCTTATAAATGCGCTCCTGCTGTTTTAAAAAAATTAGGCGCAAAAACAATATCTTTAAATACAAATCCGAACGGCAAAAATATAAATGCAAATTGCGGCGCGCTCTATCCGCAAAAACTGTCTGAGATTGTCAAAAAACGCAAAGTGTTTTGCGGGCTTGCTTTTGACGGAGATGCAGACAGGCTGATTTTTATAGATGAGAAAGGCATTGTTAAAGACGGCGATTATTTTTTGTCCTCTATGGCTTTATTTTTAAAAGAAAAACATCTTTTGAAAAATAATATTTTGACTGCGACAGTTATGGCAAATCTCGGTTTGCTCTCTGCTATGAAAGAAGCGGGCATAAAAGTTATAACTTCAAAAGTAGGCGACAGATATGTTTTAGAGGATATGCTGAAATTTAAATCTTCTCTTGGAGGAGAACAATCGGGGCATTTCATTTTTTCAGATTTGCTTGGAACGGGCGACGGTCTTTTAAGCGCGCTTCAAGCGTTAAAAGCAATGCTGATTAAAAATCAAAATCCTTCTGAATTCTTTTCAAAAATAATCAAATACCCTCAAATTCTTTTAAATGAAGAAGTAAAAGAGAAAATTCCTCTTGAAAAACTCGGCAAATCGGCAAAACTTATAAAAAAATATGAAAATATATTGAAAAGCGATGGACGCATACTTGTCAGATATTCAGGCACGGAAAAAATTTTAAGAGTGATGATTGAAGGCAAGGATGAAAATCAAATAAAGGAAATTGCGCAAGAGTTATTAGTTTCAATAAAAGGAGAAATAGATGATAAAGTTGGGAGTAAACATTGACCATATAGCGACAATTAGACAAGCGCGGCGCGAGGATTTTCCGAGCGTTCTGCAAGCCGCTCTTTTATGCGAAAAGGCGGGGGCAGACGGCATCACCGCTCATTTAAGAGAGGATAGACGGCATATTCAAGATAAAGATATTTATGATTTAAGGAAATCCATTAAGACAAAATTGAATCTTGAAATGGCGGCAAGCGATGAAATAGCAGGCATTGCATTAGACGTAAAACCGGATTTTGTATGCCTTGTCCCTGAAAAACGTCTTGAATTGACCACAGAAGGCGGTTTAGACATAAAAGGGCAGAGTAAAAAACTTGAAAAAGTTATAGGCAAATTAAAGAGCGCTGGAATAAAAGTAAGCGTTTTTATAGACCCCGATATTTCTCAAGTGAATGCTTCCGCAGAAATTGGAGCAGATTGCATTGAATTGCATACGGGCAAATATGCGGCTCTTTATAAAGAGGGCGGCAAAAATTCTAAACCTTTTCAAGATGAATTTGGAAATATCATAAACGCTTCAAATGCGGCTCTTTCAAAAGGACTTATTTTAAATGCAGGTCACGGCTTGGATTATGACAATATAGGCGAAATATGCCGTATCGCCCGTCTAAATGAATTCAATATAGGCTTTTCTATAATAGCGCGCGCCGTTTTTGCGGGCATAGAAAATGCAGTCAAAGAGATGAAAGAAATTCTTTTAAAGTATTCAAATTAAAACGATGAGGTAATGAAAATGTCTAAAAATGCTTTTAATAATTTATTTTCGCGCCTCAAAGACGAAATAGCGTCAAATAAAACGCTGTATTTATGTCTTTCAGTTTTATTGTTTGTAATTACTATTATGGCTTGGCAATGCGACGACGCTTTTCATTCTCACATAATGTCGCGCAATTTAGCGGAAGGTTATGGTCTGGTCTATAATATAGG
>JAIRQB010000192.1 GCA_031256695.1 Elusimicrobiota bacterium
TTTGCCAAATAGGACCCGTTTTAAAGAAATGGGAAGACTTTAAAAAAGAGTTGTTAGAAAGCGATGGAAACAATTTACCTGATTTAGATGAATGGATAAGCGGCGGACTGACTTCAGCACCTCTTGCCGCCGAAATCTCAATAATTGACAAAATAACAACGGGCGATAAAGAAAAATCCATTTTCAAGTTAAAACCTGAATTAACGGAAGCCATTACGCCGGATGGCAAATTAAAAGAATTGTCAGAGTTTAAAGATACTAACCAAGCAAGAGATTTGTTGTTTAAAACAACAGGGCTAGATATTTCAAATCTCAACGATGAACAATTTAGTTATTCATACAAGAGTATTAAGCAAATAACTGACAGATTGCCGGTTTTGTTTGAAGCAGAAGGGCAACTCATAAAGATAAATAAATACCTAAAAGGATTTTCGCAAGAACCATATCCGTCAATGAGTAAAAAGGCTCTTGCAGGGGCTTTAGATGGGATATTTTACTTTAGTAATTCGTCAATAGAGATGTTAGAAAAGGAATATAAAAGAGGAGTTAATGTGGGGTGGTTTCCCGAAAATACAGATTTCAGAGGAATCGTAATACGCGAATTCGCCCATTTGCTAACAGAAAAAGATATAGATTTCTTAAATAAAGTCGTAAATGAATTATTTTTTGAATACAAAGGGAGATTTAAGAATAGAGAAACGATGAGAAAAAGTGTTTGCGAACATTCGGCTAAAAGGGATAGAAGCGGATTCGTAAACACAGAATTTTTTTCTGATAGTTTTGTTGATTATATTCAAAATGGGAAGCGGGCTAATCCTGTAGCAAAAAAAATTGATAGAAAAATGGCTATCAATGAAAGGGACAAAGTTGCGACGTGTTAGAAGTTAAAGCCTGCTCTGGCGTGTGCTTGAAGGTCTCTTATAAACTCGTCAAATTCTTGTTTTACTGCTTGCGGCGCCTCTTTTTTTAAGCGATAGCCAAAATATATAGGGTCAGGCTCTTCCGAGTCGTCGGTGTAAACATATGGATTATCTAATAATTTTGGTCTCACTAACATAACAACCCCCTCTCAAACAAATTTATGTCGGGCGGATCATACCTAAACTGGACTTGAAACAGAAACGGACAGCAAGAGTTAAACGGAGTTTAAACTAAAAAATGGTCAGATTGTTTGAATTTTTAATCGCGGTTGTTTTCATAACTTTGAGCGTTGAAACAAGCAAGGTTTTTGATGAATGGTCTGATAGGATAGCGCATCAGCATAAATATATTTCAAAATGTAAAAAATGCGGAAAAATAAAAATCGTAAAAACATAAAAACAAAGACTAAAAAGGAGTTAAACAATGATTGATTTTTTGCTTGATGTATTAAAGACAGCGATAGCGGTTTTTGCAGTCAACAAGTTGATGTTTGGACAGTATCGGAAACAAGACGAATACTATTATGACGAAGCCGTCAATAAGGCTAAAAAATAGCGGACAGCGCTTTGTCTAATAATTTAAGGGATTTGAGTTAACGGCAAAATTGATACCAGATAAAAAGAAGCGGCAGAAGCCGCTCCATTTTGCGAGTATGACGGACATAGGACTTTAGCCTTTTGCCGAAAGCACGCTGATGGACGACCTAACTCTCGCCTTGCCTTTTTTATGACTTTTCCTTAATTTTTAACTTTTAACTCTACTTTGTTATTTGAATTAACAGAGTCCACTATTTTCGCGGGGGCGACATTACTTTCAGATTAAAAGGAAATATCAAAAGCGGGTAAAAGATTTTTGTCAATTTAATAACTCCGCAATAAATTCTTTCTTGCGTTTTTCATTTTTTTGCTCTTTTTAATATTTTTTACCTGTAAATAAAAAACACTGCCGACGGCAAAAATACTGTTTAGAGATAGTATTCCTGACGTCCTGCAGTGTTTTTTTCGGTTATGCTCTAACCTTTATACGCCGGTTATATAAAAAACACTTTAGAAGTCAAATATGAAAGCGTTTCATACAAAAGTATTTTTTACAAAAGAATAATATAGATGCCCGAATAAAAAAGGCATATATAGCAAATTACTGTATATGCCTTTATAGTCTTTATTTGTTTTGACAGCCTGCTTTTACTTGCCTTTTAAAGCCGCTTTATGCCGCTTGTCTTATGAGGCTACTGCAAATTTTACATCTATGCCTAAATTACCTGCTATATTTTTTAAATTTTTAAAAGACGGATTGCTGTCTTTTGAAAGAAACTGATAAATATTCGGTCTTTTCATATTTACTTTTTTAGACAGTTCAGTTATGCTTTCAACTTTGGCAAGGATTTTTAATTCTTCTAAAAATACGCCCACATCTCCTGTTTTATTATATTCGCTTACAATATACTTTTTATATGCTGTTAACTCTTTAGGATTTTTGGCTAAAATTTTTGCATACATGGTGTCATAATCATCTTTTGAAATTTCGCATAACCATTCTGCTTTTATTTCTTCAAAAGTCATTTCATTTATATCTTTATTCTTTTTCATAACTCCCCCCTTCAATTTCAGAGCATTCTTTATATCTTTTGCTTTTTGTAAGTAAATAGAAAAAGCCGAAGTCTTTTAAGACTTCGGCTTTTTTCAATATAAAGCAAAAGAGGCGACATTGCCGCCGTTTTATTGCAAGTTAAAGCGCTTTCGGAGCGGGGCGCTTTTAATTTTTAACTCTTAACTTTTTTAAGTTTTTTAAGTTTTTAAGTTTTTATTCGCCGTCTAATAAATTTATCAAATGCGCCGTCATAAACTCTATTTCATTTTCCGGATATTCTATATCGGACAAAGCGGAAATTTCAGCCCATATTTTTTTCGCCTCTTCAAAAAGATGATGGCTTGACATCTCGGCAATACTGTCTGCATCTAAAACGGGATTTTCTTTTGACTTTGACTTTATTCTTTGATGAGCCATAGCAAGATGAGTTATCAACATATCAAGGCTGTCCTGCTTAAAACCGTATTTTTCCATAAGCAGCCCCATAATTTGATTTGAAAAACTATGCGTTTCTTTATCTATTACAGCGCCGTTTAAAAGAATGTCAAGCCTTTGCATAAAACCTCCGCCGTATTTTTAATCATTTATCAGTTTTATTATGTATTCAAATATATAAGCCTAAAAGTTATAAATTAAGAATTAATGTCTTTATAAAAACAGGCAATATTGGGTTATTAAAAATTCCCAACTATTGCCTGTTTCTTTTTACCGCTACTGTGTGAATTTTACAGTTCTTTTACCGCCGCTATTATAGAGCCTACGGCATTTTTGGCATCGCCGTATAACATTTTGGTTTGAGGCAATCCATACAATTCATTTTCTATGCCCGCATAACCCTTTCCGCGTCCTCTCTTTATAACAACGACATTCTTTGCGGCGTCAACATCAAGTATAGGCATACCTGAAATAGGCGTTCCCGTCCTTCTTGCCGCAGGATTTGTCACATCGTTTGCTCCTACTACTAAAGCAATATCTGCTGTAGAAAACATCGGATTTACATCTTCAAGCGCTATCAATTTTTCATATGAGATATTGGCTTCGGCAAGCAAGACATTCATATGACCGGGCATACGCCCCGCTACGGGGTGAATGGCAAAAAGCACTTCAACTCCCTTGCTCTCTAAAATCTTTGTGAGATTTGCTATTTCGTGTTGAGCGCCTGCTACAGCAAGACCATAGCCTGGGACAATTATCGCTCTTGCCGCAAAAGCCATCTGAACGGCTACATCGTCTGCTGTTGTCTCTACCATAGTCATTTCTGCTCCTGTGTCAGAAGAAGTTGTCCCAGTATCTCCAAAACCGCCTGCGAGTATATTTATAAGAGAGCGGTTCATAGCCTCTGCCATAAGTTTAGAAAGTATGCCGCCTGCCGCTCCTACTAAAGCGCCCGCTACTATCATAATGAGATTATTTATAACAAAGCCGGCCATAGCGACTGCCGTTCCTGTGCAGGCATTTAATATAGAGATGACGACAGGCATATCTGCTCCGCCTATAGGCATTACAAAAGTAATTCCTAAAATTAGAGAAAATGCCGTCAGCGCTATGATTGGAAGCCAAGCGCCGTATCCAAAAGTATTGCTTGAAAACATCATATAAGCGCATAAAACAATGCCTATTAAGCAAAGACCGTCAATCAATTTCTTTAAAGGCACTCTTACAGGGCTTCCGCTGACTATTCCTTGCAATTTTCCTGCCGCTATTAGAGAGCCGGTGAAAGTCACAGAGCCTATTATAATGCCGAGTATTATTGTAATTATTGTAGAAATAGGCTGATTTACCGCTACTAAAGCGTCATTTATAGCCACAAGAGCCGCCGCGCCGCCGCCTACTGTGTTAAAAAGAGACACAAGTTGCGGCATAGCGGTCATTTTTACTTTTTTAGCGGTTACAAAACCGAAAGCCGCTCCTACAGCAATGCCCAGCAAGAGTAAAACTATGGCAGTTGCGCTGGCAAAGCCATTATAGAAGGAATGAAATAAGGCTACAATCACAGCAATTATCATACCCACAATAGATACAAAATTGCCTTTGCGGGCAGTCCTCGGAGAATTCATAAGCCTAAGCCCTTGTATAAAAAGCAATGCTGAAAAGAGGTATAGAAACCAAGATATAGTTTCAAGATTTGCATTCAGAAATTCCATTTATTTACCCCCCTTTTCTTGTTTATCTGCCGCAGGCTTTGCTTTAAACATATCAAGCATTCTGTCTGTGACAGTATATCCGCCTACCACATTTGCCGTGCCTAATGCAGCCGCTAAAAAAATCAAAGCAAAACCCAAAACGGTATTTGCTTCTGCGGCTACAAGAACTACTCCCACTATTACTACTCCGTGTATAGAATTTGCCCCAGACATCAAAGGAGTATGAAGAGTGGCGGGAACTTTGCCGATTACAATCACTCCTATTATTAAGGCAAAGACAAAAAGCGTTAACGCTATAGTTAAAGTTGACATTATTTGACCTCCTGTTTTTTGCCGCTGATTGCTAAAACTTCAAGTTCGTCCCCGGCTTTGACGACCAGTTTTCCTTCTGAAACAAAATGCGAAACTATATCCGATATATTGCGCGCAAGTAAATTAGAAGCGGTTTTCGGCGCAGAAGAAGGCAAGTTCGGCGCTCCTATAATTTTTACTCCGTTTGGAGTGAGCACTGTCTTTTCAGGTTTAGAGCCTTCTACATTTCCGCCAAGCGAACTTGCCGCTACGTCTATTATGACGCTGCCTCTTTTTAAGCCGTCCACTCCCGCTTTTGTAAGTAAAACGGGCGGTTTGCGCCCCGGTACTTGCGCTGTGGCTATTATGATGTCAAATTGAGCCGCCGCTTTATCAACTGCCGCTTGTTGAGCCGCCATTTCTTCAGCCGTCAACTGCCTTGCATATCCGCCTTCGCCTTGTCCGGCGCTTAAATCAGGTCCTCCAAAAGATGCTAAATCTAAAAATTTAGCGCCAAGCGAAAGGACTTCCTCTTTTGAAGCGGGTCTGACATCGTAAGCGGTCGTTATAGCGCCTAAACGTTTAGCCGTTCCTATAGCCTGCAATCCCGCTATGCCTGCGCCTAAAATTAGAACAGAAGCAGGTTTTATTGTTCCCGCAGCAGTTGTCATCATTGGAAAAAAGCCGGGATATTCATTTGCGGCGAGCAAAACCGCTTTATAGCCCGCAACGGACGCTTGAGAAGTCATTACGTCCATAGATTGAGCCTTTGAAAGTTTGCGCGGCAATAGATTTATATCTAAAGCCGTAACTTGAGCGCCTTCAAATTGCCCCGCAATATCTTTGTTTAGCAGTGAATTGAATAGTCCGATTGCAAAAGAGCCTTTCTTTTGAGCCGAAATCGTCTTTGCATCAGGCAATCCAATATAGCCTACAATATCAGACTTTGACAAAATCTCGCTTTTAGGCAAGACTTTCACGCCTGCCGTTTCAAAATCAGCATTTTGAAAGCCCGCTTTAAGACCTGCATCAGTTTCAACTGCCGGCTGAATGCCGACTTTCAAAAGCCTTGCCGCTGACTCCGGCGTAATAGCGACTCGGCTTTCTTCAGCGCTTGCCTCGTTTAATACTCCAAAAGTTAATGTTATTTCTGGATTTTTATTCATAGCCTCCCCTTTTTTATGCCTATATGGGCTTTTTTGCCGCCCTTTGGCATTTTTTTATTTTTTGCCTTTAAAAGAGGGCAAAAACTCTTAAATTTCGGCGGATTTTATCAGAAAAACAGCGCAAAATACAAAGTATAAAAGCCGCATTATGAAACCAATACCTGTAAATTACAACTCATTAAATTCATAAAGTTCAACTATTCATTTCTACAATTTTGCCGCCTCAATAAATACTTCGCCGCCTCAATAATCTGAGAATTAGCGATATTGTAAATATCATTCTTTAAAAGTCCTTTTTGAGAATCAACATTTATTATAAAAGCATTAGGATTATTAGGACCCCAAATAATGTCTGTCTTTTCTTGCCTATTTGAGAAATCAAGATATAGGGCTATGGTTTTCTTTTGAAAAGCAGAGGCTATATGGACTATTGACGTATCAGGCGAAATAATCAAAGCGCTTTTTTCTATGAGAGCGGCGGCTGATAAAATACTTTTGAAAGAGCAGATGAAAATTTTTTCATTCTCATTTTCAAGCGGCGCAATGCCTGCTCTTTTATTTTGCGGGCATAAAATAAAAACGGCGCAATCAAAAGAATTTTTTATAAGGCTGATTAGTTCTTTCAACTTTTCAAATTCAAAACTTCTATGCTTGCTTGCGGCAAAAGGATTTACAACTATCATAATTTTGTCTTGGGCTTTTTGAATATATTCTTGCGCCGCCTTTTCTTCCTCTGCGCCTATAAAAACATCGTAATTTAAACTTGGATTTTCTATTCCTAAAACATTTAAAAGACATCTATGCCTTTGCGTTATATGCTTATCAAAAAAATATCCCTCAATAGAAAAATCAAAAGTTTTGTATTTCTTTTTATGCAGCCCTATTAAAAAATGCGGCGCTATAATTCTTAAAGAAAGCAGGCGCAAGGGCTTTAAATCAAATTCATATAAATCAAGCGCTATATCTATTTTTCTTTTCCGCAAATCTTTATAGATGGCAAAATCCTTTTGGAATTTCCCGTAAATCTCTAAAACTTCGTCAATATTTGGATTGTATTTGATTATTTCCGCGCTGTTTTTCCCGCATAAAACTAAAATTTTAAGTTCAGGATAGAGTTTTTTTATTTCTCTAAAAGAGAGAGTATTTATAACCATATCGCCTATTTTATCATCGGGCAATAAAAGCAAAAAAGATTTGGAGTTTTTAATATCCAAATCTTTTTTATATTTGCGCCGCTTGTCAAAAAGCGCGGCGGCTATTTTCCTTCTGATTTCTCTTGAGAGATTATTTATCTTGCCCATAAAGACATTGCGCCAAACTAAAAAAATGCAATTTTCCTCCGTTTAAATAATCGTTTCTACAAAGCCGTATTCTTTAACTCTTGCCCAAAACTTCGCTTTAAAAAAGAATAGAGGATGGACAATCCAAAATTTAAGCAAAAGTTTTGACAAGTAGACCATTCTTTCAAAAAAAGAATGTTCGCCCGCTTGATTGCCCCAAGGAGTCAATTTGGCGCATTTGATATAAAGATGTTTTAAAGGATGTTCTGAAAATGGAAGCCATGGTTTAGATTGAGTCGTATAATGAATGATATTTAGAGAATAGATGAGAGTTCCTAAATTTTCAAGATTCCCGCCCGTCAGCAGAGAAAGATTATATTTTTCAACATTCCAATTCGGCTCAAGAAATAAAACTCTCTCGTCTATGATGTAATTTAAAATATCTTGGTCATAGTATTGCAGTTTTACGCCTTGCGGCAAGACATCGGCGTAATCTCTCCACTTTTTGCAAAAGCCGAATTCTTTTAAAGCCTTTATATTATAGACGACCACCCCCGCGTTTATATAAGTTTTTTTTCTATTTATTTTAGGCTCGTCTAATACAGCCGCTATCAAATAACCGTCAAGTTTTATATCCCAGAGTCTTTTTATGTCTGCATTTAAAATTAAATCGCTGTCTAAATGAATTATTTTCTCTACGTTTTCAGGCAAAATTTCCGGTATGAGAAGCCGGTAATAGAGAGTCGGGCTGTTATTGTCTAATGGAAGTTTTGCAAAAAGAGTTTCATCTACATTTATAAAAGAAATTTCAAAATCCCAAGTCTGTTTTAAAGATAAGAGTTTTTCTCTATTTTCCTCCGTTAAATTGCAAAGCAAAAAGAAATGGATTCTATCTTCTGCGGAAGCAATAGTATGATTTTTCATAACTGAAACTATTACTGCGGCGCAATGCCTTGCGAATTTGTCGTCTAATTCAAAAACGATATTTATCATTGTAACGCTCCTTTTGTTTCAGCGGATTCTGATGGAAGTCTTATAATAGGTATACCTTCTCATATAAATAGAAGATAGAATTCCAACAGCGCACATAGAAGAAACGACTGATGACCCGCCATATGAAAGCAATAAAAGAGGCATTCCCGCTATAGGCATAATGCCTATGGACATTCCTATGTTTACGACAGCATATATTCCGAACATTGAGGCAAAACCGACGGCAAGCAGAGAGCCGTAACTATCGCGCGATTCCTTCGCTATAGTCATAGCCCTATATATGAAAAGGAAATAAAATAAAAGCGTAAGTTGCGATATAAACCATCCGCCCTCTTCGCCTACTACTGAAAAAATGAAATCAGTGTGCTGCTCGGGCAAAAAACCGAGTTGAGTTTGCGTGCCTTTTCTAAATCCTTTCCCGGAAATTCTGCCGGAACCTATGGCTATCTTTGATTGAATTAAATTATAGCCTGAACCTCTCTTGTCAATATCGGGATTTAAAAAAACTATAAGCCTTTTTCTCTGATAATCTTTTAACGATTTTTCTACGGGGACGGATGCCGCGCAGCCCAAAATTATGGATAGGCATAAGATTATTGGATAGGCTGCCGATATTTTTATTTTCAACTTCGCCAAAAACAGCCATAGCGCTAAAACAAAAACTGAAAAAGCGGCGATTAAATAAAGCCAAATATATCCCTTTGAAATAAAAGAATATATCTGCATTATGAAATTTATATTTTGGTCTAAATCGTATTGCAATTTCACAAAAGTGCTAATCAGCGGTATGCCCGCCGCAAAAGACATAAAAAATAAAATGCATATCAAATAAAAAGGCTCTGCGCCCGCAAGAAACAATAAAATAAAAGTGATTGGAAAA
>JAIRQB010000194.1 GCA_031256695.1 Elusimicrobiota bacterium
ACGGTATGAAAGGCAACTGGAGTTGCCCCTCTATAATTAAGGCAACTCAAGAAGGCGGGGGGGTTAGTCCCGCGGTGTCACCCCCGAGTTGCAAAACGGTATGAAAGGCAACTCAAGAAAGCGGGGGGTTAGTCCCACGGTGTCACCCCCGAGTTGCAAAACGGTATGAAAGGCAACTCAAGAAGGCGGGGGTCTCTGTTAACTAAAACTGCCTTTTCACATTAAAAGTTAAAAATTAAGGAAAACGGCAAATTAAAACAGCAAAAGGCGCAAACCTACAGCGCTGCCGCAATCCATTTTGCCGTTTCCCTTAACTTTTTCAAATTACTAAAAAGGAAGTTTATGCATTACGGAAAATTTATCATCATAGTTTTAGATAGTTTAGGCATTGGCGCTATGGACGATGCGGCTCAAGTCCGTCCTCAAGATATAGAGGCAAATACTCTTAAACATTTGCTTGAAAGAGGCAAAAACATTTCCTTTGACACTCTTATAGAGTTGGGTCTTATAAATGCTCTGGGCGAGGAAATAAACGGCTATAAAAAAAATCCCAAAGCGGTTTTCGGCGCTTCAAACTTGGCTCATTTCGGCGGCGACACTTATTTTGGGCATCAGGAGATTTTAGGGACAAAACCGCTAAAACCCGTGCTAAACAGATTTGCCGATTTTATAGATATTATAGAGGCGGATTTACAGAAGGCAGGCTATACCACAGCAAGAGTTGCCTCTGCCTCTGATAGCGGCGGTAAAGATAAAGGGCAAAACTCATCGTCTCTATCTCTTTTATCAGTCAACAATGCCGCTTTTATAGGCGATAATTTAGAGACTGACCCGGGTCAGGCTATAAATGTCACAGGCTCTTTTGATTTAATTGATTTTGAAGGGATAAAACAAATCGGCTCTATTGTCAGAAAGCGCGTAGGAGTATCCCGCGTAATTGCCTTTGGCGGAAAAAATGTCTCTTTTGACAATTTGATTGCGGCAATCCGTCAAAAGAACGGCTATATCGGCATAGACGCTCCGCTTTCGGGAGTTTATCGGGAAGGCTATCAAGTAATTCATATAGGATACGGCGTTGACACAGCCGTTCAACTGCCTAATGTTTTATATCAAAAAGGAATTACGTCTTATTTATACGGAAAAGTTGCAGATATTGTTGAAAATCCAAATGGAAAACTCTCCCCCGGCGTTGACACAGCCGCAGTTTTTGATGAAATGCTGAAAGATTTAAAAGAAATAAAAGAAGGTTTCTTTTGCCTAAATGTCCAAGAGACAGATTTGGCGGGGCATTTGCAAGATATTGACTATTATGTTGACAGGTTAAATATTGCGGATTTAAAAATAAGAGAAGTTATAAAAACTATGAGCGGCGACGATATTTTGATAATAATGGCTGACCACGGCAATGACCCTACAATAAACAGCAAACATACAAGAGAAAAAGTCCCTATACTCATATATAAGAGAGGGCTTGAAAGCAAAAATATAGGTTTGCGTCAAACTTTATCTGATGCAGGCGCAACTGCCGCAAATTTTTTCGGCGCAAAACTATCATATGGGACATCTTTTTTAGGACTTCTGATTTAATTTAAATCCAAATAACAAACGGCTATTGCGGTATTAAATGCCGTTTTGTTGTCTTAAAAGTTAAAAACGGTAAAAGGCTGACAATGTTTAAAATAGATTTAAAAAAATATGACCTTTGGCTGTTAGTCGCTGTTTTATCGCTTATTTTAATAGGCATTTTAAGCGTTTTTTCTTCAAGCGTCATAATGGCTGAATTAAAGTGGGATACTCCGTATTCTTTTATTATAAGGCATTGTATTTGGATTATTTTCGGCTCTGCGCTCGCATTCTTTGCGGCTTTCTATATAGATTGCAGTTTTTATCAAAGGTATTGCCGTATTTTATATGCGGCTATTTTTATTGCTTTGATTTTAGTCTTGATTTTCGGCATAAACCGCGGCGGCGCTACAAGATGGTTTAATTTTCATCTTTTTACAATGCAGCCGTCTGAAATAGCGAAAATGGTTTTAGTTTTTACTATAGCCGATTTTATAGCAAGAAAAAGAAAATCTATTCATCTGACGTCTACAACTATAACAGCCGTTGTTTTGATTTTTATAATTTTGATACCCATAGCCGTTGAGCCTGATTTAGGAGCGCCTATACTTATATTTTCAGTGTGTTTTGCAATGCTTTTTTGCGCGGGGATAAATCTAAAAGCAGCAGCCGCAGTATTTGCTTTATTGTTCTTATTTGTCATAGAGGAAAGTTTTAGAATGCCTTATCGCTTTGAAAGGCTTAAAGGCTATTTAGTTACTTTCCCAGATATGAATTCAACTTCTTATCAACTGAAACAATCAATAAATGCATTGGGTTCGGGCGGTTTGACAGGCAAGGGTTTAGGCAATAGCGAATTAAAAAGAATGTATCTGCCTGAGGCTCATACCGATTTTATTTTTTCAATTATAGGCGAAGAGTTCGGTTTTATAGGCGCTTTAGTTGTAATTGCTCTTTTTATTCTTATTTTTATCAGAGGGATGCGCATATATGGAAAATCCTCCGACCTTTTTACAAAATATTTGGCATTGGGGCTTACTCTGCTCATTGTTATTGAGGCTCTTATGAATTTGCTTGTGGCGGCGGGTCTTGTCCCGACTAAAGGGCTTGTTTTGCCTTTTATATCTTTCGGCGGAACGGCAATGGCTATGAATTTGACGGCAGTGGGAATACTTCTAAATTTATCTAAATTTGAAAGAAGACTTTAAAATCATCTGCAAGTTCAGAACACAGCAAGACTTACGCAAGATTTAGGACAGACAAGGCTGATATAATGACTGATACAGCCAATGCTTTTGCCAATGCCAATGCTATGCATAGTTGATATATAAGATTATTGAGCGTTTAGGATATAAATTAAGCCACTGCAAAATGCCGGCAAAAGAGGGAAAATGAATAAAAAATATTCTCTATTCATCAAAGCGCCCGCAAAAATAAATCTTTTTTTAGAAGTTACGGACAAAAGACAGGACGGTTATCACAATATTATAAGCGTAATGCAAACCGTCTCTTTATTTGATGAGATTAAGATAGAAAGCGGCGCGGGAGATGGCAAAATAGAAATAGAATGCTCTGATAAAACAATACCGACAGATGAGAGCAATATAGTCTATAAAGCGGCGCAATCTATGCTGGACTATTTTGAAATAAAAAATAATCTGAAATTTTATATTGATAAGAAAATTCCAACGGGCGCTGGACTTGGCGGAGGGTCTTCTGACGGAGCGGCGGTAATAAAAGGGCTATTGCGGCTTTGGGAGACGGCAGAGAAGGGCTGTTTTGCAAATAAAGAATGTCATTTGCCGCAACAAACTGCGCTTGCCGCAAAAATAGGCGCAGATATTCCATTTTTTTTAACGGGCGGGACGGCTCTTTGCCAAGGGATTGGCGATATAGTCCGCCCAATAAAAGTTATCGGCAAAAAATATGTGATTTTGGTAAATCCAAATGTTCATATCTCAACGGCTCAAGCCTATAAAGACTTGGATTTTTCATTGAAAAAAACGGGGCAAAAACATAGAATCCCGCCGTCTTTTGACGGCAGTTCTTTGTATGAGAGAGAGGATTTTTATTTCAACAGATTTGAAGAAGTTATCTTTCCACTTTATCCGCAAATAGCAAAAATCAAAGCCGATTTAAAAAGTTTAGGCTGTATAAGTTTGATGACAGGCAGCGGTTCTGCTGTTTTTGGAATAGCAAAATCAAAAGAGCATTCTGAAGAAGTTTTTGAGGAAATATCAAAGTTGGGTTTTAAAACGCATAAAGTTGAAACTTGTTGAAATCAAAATATTTTTAGATTCCGGGATTGTGTAATGGCAGCACAAGGGAATTTGGATCCCTCAGTCTAGGTTCGAATCCTAGTCCCGGAGTTTTTTATTTGGCATTTAATTTCCTATTTAGTTTTGTCGCTTCGCAAACAAAACAGCCGATTTTTCATAAAACTATAAAATTATAAACAAACATTTTGTTTTTTATCTTTACCCTGCCTTGCTGATATAAAGCCCGCTTTTTTCTTTTTCACTTTCCAAACAAAATCAATATTTTTGTAAGTTTTTGCTTTTTAAGTTAAAAACATTATCTTTTTATAAGTTTTTATTATCCAACTTAAAAACTTGTTAATTTTGCACAGTTTTTATAGTATAACTTAAAAACTTATAGGTTTTATGTATTTGCGGGGCATTTATGGAGATAATTAGGCAATTTTATTTAGAGCAATTAAAAAAACATCAAGACAAAAGAATTATAAAAATTGTCAGCGGCATTCGCCGTTGCGGCAAGTCAACTTTGCTTAAACAATTTGCTGATTTTCTATATGAAAGCGGCGTCAAAAAAGAGCAAGTTATATATTTGAATTTAGATGATATTGGCTTGGAATTTTTAGATTATAAGCAGTTGCATCAATATATTTCAGACAGATTATTTAAGGAGGGGATTTCCTATATATTTTTAGACGAGGTTCAAAACATTGCGGAATTTCAAAAAGCAGTAAACAGTTTATTTTTAAAAGACAATGTTGATATATATATCACAGGCTCAAATGCCCATCTGCTCTCAGGCGAATTTTCAACGCTTTTGACGGGGCGTTTTGTAGAAATTCAAATGCTCCCTTTATCTTTTAAAGAGTATTTCGGCGCCCGCGGCGGCGAAGCAAAAATGTGTTTTGACGATTATTTAAAATACACTTCTTTTCCATATGCCGCAGACATCAGCGATATTGATGAAATAAACGATTATCTCAAAGGCATTTATAGTTCTGTATTGTTAAAGGACACGGCGCAAAGGAATAAAATATCAGACTTAACTCTTCTTGAAAATATCGTTAAATTTCTTTTTGACAATATAGGCAATATAGTTTCATCTAAAAAAATTAGCGATTTTTTGTCTTCTGCAGGCAGAAAGACATCGCCTGCTACCGTTGAAAATTATATACAGGCTCTTTGCGGGAGTTTTATTTTATACAAGTGTCAAAGATACGATATAAAAGGCAAGCAGTATTTAAAATCTTTAGAAAAATATTATTTGGCGGATTTTGGTTTTAGACGCATTTTGCTGGGAAACAGAAATTTAGATTTTGGGCGGGTTTTAGAAAATGCCGTATATTTGGAATTATTGCGGCGGGGAAACCGCGTAAATATAGGGAAAGTCAACAATTTAGAAATAGATTTTATTTCTCAATCGGCAAAAGAAATTATTTATTATCAAGTCTGTCAAAATTTACAAAATGAAGAGACTTTATTGCGGGAGTTAAACCCGCTAAAAGCAATAAAAGACAATTACAGAAAATTTATAATAACGGCAGATGACCCCGAGCGCTCCATTGACGGCATAGAAATAAAAAATATCATTGACTTTTTACTTGGGGAATAATTTTGCGCTAATGGAAAACAGAAAATAGAGATAGATTTTATTGAAAGCAAGCCGGCAAAAAAGGACTAGTTATGACTGTAAAATTTGCAAAACGCGATAAAAAGTTTTTTTCAGATATATCTGAAATACTTACAAAAGCGAGGAATAGCGCATATCGCGCTGTTAATTTTATTATGGTTGAAACTTATTGGAAAATAGGACGCCGAATTGTAGTGCAGGAACAAAACGGTAAAAACCGCGCGGATTACGGCGAATATCTTATAGTCAGTCTTTCAAGATATTTAACCGATACTTTTGGAAAAGGTTTTTCAGAAGCAAATTTATGGAATATGCGGCAGTTTTATATTACATTTCCTCAATTCTCTACACGCCGTGTAGAGAATCTTAGTTGGTCGCATTTACCAATTCAATAAAAAGAAAGATTTATCTCAAAACTAAAATAAGGCTGTTATTCTGATGTTTTTATAGTTGCTAAACAATAAAAATTATTGGAGAAAAAGTGAAAACATACTGCTTAAAAAATGAATTGATTAAAGGAATTAATGCTGTAATGCCGATAACACAGACTAGAAATGCCTTGCCTATTTTGGCAAATCTATTATTTAAAACAGAAGAAAACGCCATAGTAATATCTGCTACAGACTTAGAGAGGGCAATCATTTGCAAAATTAAAGGTGAAATAATAGAAGAAGGCGCAATTACAATTTCTGCAAAAAAATTTCTCAAAATCATTATGGAATTTCCTTCAGATAAACCAATAGAGATAAGTTCTGACAAATCAAGTCAAATAAACATCAATATCAAATCAGAAAAAATTAAAACTAAATTGACTGGTATAGATGCATCTGAATATCCGGCAATACCGGCATTTCCAACAGAAAACAGCATCTCTATAAATAAAAATACTCTTATTTCTATGCTTAAAAAGACGGTTTTTTCTGTTTCTAAAGACCC
>JAIRQB010000076.1 GCA_031256695.1 Elusimicrobiota bacterium
TTTGAAAAATTCTTCTTTTTCTCTTTCAGGGCTTTCTTTGACGGCTCAATGGAATAAGGCAAAAAGAGACGGCTCTGGCGCAGGGGGGCTGGGCGGCTTTATTTATGCCGAGAATTCAACTATTTCTTTGAAAGCAGATTCAGGCGATATGGTTTTAAAAAATAATTTTGCCGACAATGTCAAAAATGACGTCTATATGGATTTTGCAGAACTCAATTTAATAAATGTAAATGGAAATCAAATAAGATTTGAAGGCGGAGTCTATGCGGTAAATAAAAGCGCTCTAAAAAAAGAAGGCGATGGACTATTGTATTTTAGCGGGCGCAATTATTTTGATGCGGTCAGATATTTTGATTTGGCGCCGGGAAGCGAAATGTTGTCGGAAAATGCTCAGTGGACCTATATAAACAATGAAAATCCTTTAAATTTGAATTCTTCAAGCGTATCTTTTATCGGGGGAGTCAGCGAATTTATAAACAATTCCGCTCAAAATTTCGGAGCGGGCATTTATGCCTCTAATTCTAAAGTTTTGTTTAGAAAAGGCTCTGTTTCTTTTATAAAAAACACATCTCAATCGGGCGCTGTTGTATATGCAGACAATGCATCAGATATACTTTTTGAAAATATAGATGTTTTAAATATCAGCGAAAATCATTCAATAGCGGGCAATTCAGTTTTTAGCGCTCAAAACGCCTCTCAAATAAACTTTGCCGATGTCTCAAGCGCAAGCGTCATAAACAATAAGGCTCAAAACGGCGCTTTCTTGTATTTAGACAATTCCAATTTTGTTTTGACGGGCGGGAAATGGTTTAACGCGTCGGGAAATATCGCAGAGGACTCTTCCTCAATAGGCGGCGCTATTGCAGTTATACAGGGCGAATTTGCTGTAAATGCCGCAAGCATAGTCTTTACTTCAAATACGGCTCAGACGGGCGGGGCAATTTATGCGCAAAATTCTGAAATAAAATTGAATTCAAATAACGGCTATATTCTTTTTGAAGAAAACAGCGCTCAGGCGGGGACTGATATTTATTTAGACAATAGCAAGTTTTATTTGACGGCAAGCGGAGCGAAGTCTGCGGCAAAATTGGACGGCGGCATAGAGGCGTATAACGGCTCTGTTTTGGAATTTAAAGGAAATATAACTTTAAATAGAAAGAATATCCTTGAAAATTCCTCTCTTGCAATAGAGGACGGCAAAGTAAATATAGGCGGGGAATTTTCTTTCAGCAGAGGGCTGACAGAGATGCAAATTAGGAAATCAACAGTTTCAATAAAAGGCTCGTCTTCAGAGAGCGTCAAGTTTATTTCAAACAATGGAGGCGGAATAGGCGGCGCTGTTTCAGTTTATGATTCTTCGCTTGAAATTATAGACGGGAAAATATCGGGCAATAGAGGTTCGGCGGCAGGCGCAATTTATTTGGAAAATTCAATTTTAAGAATTGCGGCTCAAGAAGGAGATTTTGTCTTTTCAAGCAATACTTTCAATGGAATTAAAAATGATATTTCTTTTAATAGCGCGGAATTGATTTTTTATGCGCAAGGAGCGTCAAGCAAACAGACTTCAATGGCTCAATGGTATGAGCGCAGATATGACGGAATGAACGGGCAAAAGAGCGCGGCAAGAGTTTATGCGACTCCTATACCTGCGCGCGATGATTATAAGCAGATAATATTAAACGGCGGGATGTTTGGAAGCGGCGCAGTTACAAAAGAAGGCGGCGGGGAATTGATTTTAAGAGGACGCAATGAGATTAGCGATGCTTTGACAATAAATGCGGGCATAGTCAGTTTAGATACCGCTTCTTTTAAGGCGGCTTCCATAGATATAAAGAGAGGCTCAGTCTATAATACGTATAGAGGCGAGACGGGTATAGGCGGGAATGTCACAACTTTAAGCGGGCGTTTGACAGTAGAGGCAAGCACAGTCAGTTTAGGATTGTATTTTAATGAGGAAAGGACAAATCCCGTCAGCGCAGACAGCATTTTTGCATCTTCAATAATGAATAGGAATGGAAGTTTAAAAATTACGGCATATGGAGAGATTTCAGAATATGCAGACGCTTTAAACGATGTAATGCTTATGAAATGGAATGATATTCACAGCGCAGTCAATTTTGGATACGGCGGAGCGGCTATGTGGTTTGACGGCGATTTGTGGAAAGGATATGTGGGTTATCAATTGGAAGTCAGAAATGCATCGGAACTTTGGCTTGTAATTTTAAGCACAGGGCTTGGTCTTGTGGGGACAGGCGGCAATTTCACTTATAATGAAAGAGAGGCGGCAGGAATGTTAAACAGAGTTGATTTCAATACTTTAGCCGCAATAAAGATGAGAATACCCGTGTCTGAAATCAAAGATGAAGTCTTGTTAAGAAAGACTTTGGGTCAAATCAGCGGGGAATTTTTAGCCAATGTTTTAAAAATGGGCGCTCTCTATGATGAAAGCGCTAAAATTTTTCCGAGACTTTATAGAGAAGCCGGCGAAGCGGAAAGACCTTCAATCTGGGCGCAGGCTGATATGTCTTCTATTTTTAGGAAAGATGAAGGCAGCGTCAGAGAATATTCGTCTTCTTTAATAGGTTTTCAAGCGGGAATAAATCTCAAGAGGCGTAGCGATGAATTATTCGGCATTTACGGCAGCCAAGAAAGCGGAGAATTAAAACAAGATTTAGACAGGGCGGATATGAAAGATATAAGCGGAGGCATATATTGGGGCTCTTTTAACAATTGGGCGAGTATGAAGTGGACAGCGGGTTTCGGACAGCAAAGTTATGATGTGAAAAGAGAGGTAAATATAGGCACTCAATCTTATTCTCCTCAATCTTCTTTTGACACTTATTCTATAAGAGGCTCGGGAGAGGTTGAATTTGAATTCTTTAATAATGATAGTTCTTTTGTTATAAATCCCGTAATAGGCGCTCAAGCCGCTTATATTATAAATTCGGAAATAGATGAATCTGAAGGCGATTTGGCTGAATTGCTTGTAAAATCAGCCGCTTATCCGAGACTTACTTTTACGGGCGGGCTGCGTTTTAGAGGAGAAGGGGATTTTACGAGATGGAATTTTTCACTCTATGCAGGTTATGCTGTTTTAGGCGGTCAAGATTTTAGTTATCAGATGATTTTAAAATCGGCGGAATCTGACGGAAAGATGGAAATAAAGCCGAATTATGAAGGCGATATGTTTGCCGGGCTTTCTTTTGGAATAGAGGCATCGCTTTCTAATAATTTATCTCTATACGCTTCGGCTGACGCTAAAATCAGCCCAAGCGCAGAAAATAAACTTTTAGGATATGTGGCAAATGCAGGTTTAAAATTGCGTTTTGGAACGGCAAAAGCAAGACCAAAACCGGAGCCTAAACCCGAGCCTCAAAAACCAGCGCCGGAAATTAAACCTGACCCTATTGCCGACACAATTCCTCAAATAGCGCCTGAGATTGTCACGCAAGACTTCTCTTCTTTAGACGATTTAGACGAAGCCTCTCTTATCTCTATGCTGAATAATTTGGAAGGCGAAGTTGGAAAGAGAGTAAGCGATGAAGATAAAAAACTTCTCGTTGAAGCCCAAGAGCGCCGCAAAAATTTAATCAAATCTTTTAGATTATCTGCGGCTGTTTTTAGAAGCGGCAGCGCAGAACTTACGGCTGAGTCTAAAAACGATATAAGGAAATTGGCTCAAAGTTTAAAAGAATATGAATACAATAAAATAACTGTTGAAGGACATACCGACTCCACAGGACAGGCTGAAAATAATAGAGTTTTGTCTTTTGAAAGAGCGCGCTCTGTATATTTGGAATTGGTTAAAAACGGAATACCGAGAGAAAAATTGGATTATGTAGGTTTCGGCGCAATGATGCCTGTGTCTTCAAATAAAACTGAAGTGGGCAAGAGGCAAAATAGGAGAGTTGAGGTTTTTGTAGAAGGAGACAGCAAAGATGCCCAAGCGCAAAGACTTACTCTTGAAAGAGATAATTATTTGAATTATGAAAATTCGCTAAATAGGCAGGGCGGAGACGATATGGAAATAAGCGCCAGCCAAAGAGAACGCTCGGCAATAGACAATGCGGAAAAACAGGCGGCGACAAATTCCTCGGTTAAAAAAACGCAGTCAGTCAAGGCTCAGTCTGTCAAAACGGCTTCAAAAAAGACTGTCGCCGTTAAGCCCGCGGCAAAGGTTAAAAAAACTTCTTCGGTAAAAAAGACAGCGTCTGCGAAAACAGCGACAACAAAGAGAGCCGCTGCAAAAAGCGGAGTTTCCGCTAAAAATACAGCCAAGAAAAAGATAAAAAAATAGGCAAAAAGAGATTTTTATGAAAGAGAAAATTGAAAAACTGCTTGGGAAATTTAAATCAGGCAATTTCCTTTTTACCTCTGCGACTGAGACTTTCTATTTGACAGGCGCTCCTTTTGACGGCTTTTGGGCTGTTTTTGTCAAAGATGAGGTCTATATTATCTGTTCCCGAATGATAGAAAATCAAGTTAGGCAGTATTTTGATTTTTTAGGCTCAAAGGTTCAGGTTTTAATTGCGAAAGGCTCTTATATTGACATTATTGCCTCTATTTTAAAGAGAAATCGCGAAAATTCTCTAATTGCCGACTCTTTATATATAAGCGCTGAGGTTTATTTGAAAATTACAGAAAAATTTAATGCTGAAAACTTGATTTTTTATGCCAAAGCGGGCATTTTGGACGAAATTAGGCAAGTAAAAAGCGATGAAGAGATAGAAAAAATCAGAAATGCCTGCCGCATAGTTTCCAAAACGGCGGATATGGTAAGAAATGAGATAAGGGTTGGAATTAGCGAAATGGATATACATTGCAGGATTTTAGAGATTTTTGCCCAAAATGGCGTAAATGAGAGTTTTACGCCTATAGTAGCGGCGGGAGTCAATTCCTCTAATCCTCATCATTGCAGTTCAAACTATAAAATCAAGGAGAATGATATAGTTTTAATGGATTTAGGCTGCTATTATCAAGGCTATGCCTCTGATTTGACGAGGACATACTATTTTGGTAAAACTAACTATAAAATCAATGCGATTTTAGATTTAGCGAGGACGGCGCAAAGGAAAATTATTGACAATATCAAGGCGGGTTTGCCAATTTCTTGGGCTGATAAGACAGCAAGACTTGAGATAGACAAATATGGCTATGCTGACAATTTTATACACAATGTCGGGCATTCAATAGGGATAGGGGTTCACGAAAGCCCAACTCTGTCTTCAGAGGCTGAAGGCAAGTTTTTAAATAGAATGGTTCTGGCAATTGAGCCGGGGATATATTTTGAGAATCAATTCGGCGTCAGAACAGAAGATACAGTTCTTATAAAGCAAGACGGATGCGAAGTTTTGACAAATGCCCAATACTGATAAAACGGCAGTTATGGAGAGAAAAATGATTTCAACATCAGACTTTAGAAATGGATTAAATATCCTCGTAGAAAATGAGCCTTATCAAATCACTTGGTTTCAAAATCATAAGCCCGGAAAGGGCGGCGCTGTAATGCGCGTAAAATTAAGACATCTCAGAAAGGGCGGGACAATAGAGAGGACATTTAAATCAGGCGAGAAATTTGATTCTTTGAGCGTCACAAGGCAAAAAAAGCAATTTTTGTATAAAGAAGGGGAAAATTTTAACTTTATGGATATGAATAGTTATGAGCAGATTTCCGTTGAGGCTGATAAAATAGGAAATACGGCGAATTTTTTAGTTGAAAATCAAGAAGTTGAAGCGGTTTATTTGGAGTCTGAACTCATATGCATAGATATTCCCGCTATTATTACAATGACTATAGCCGAGTCTGAACCGGGTATAAAAGGCGATTCCGTTTCAAATATGACAAAAATGGCTAAATTGGAGACGGGCGCTGATATTAGAGTCCCGCTTTTTATAAAGACAGGCGATAAAATCAAGGTTGACACAAGAACGGGCGATTATGTTGAGAGAGCATAACAAAGTTTTTTTTGAGGAAATATTATGGAAACACAAGAATTAAAAAGATTTTTGCGCTCTATCAGAGAGACAGACAATGAAGAATTGAAATATCAAAGCGGAGATGAAACCGTTTATTTTAAAAAGAGCGAAATAGGCTCAATTCCCCTTCAAAAAACAGAAACCGTTAAAGCAGTTAAAACGGAAACCGCTCCAAGCGCAGAAGAAAGCGCTAAAAAACCCCAAGAGCCGCAATTTATTGAAATCAAATCCATTATGGTAGGCACTTTTTCAGATGTTTTAGATGCAGACAATAATCCTTTGGCGCGGGAAGGCTCTAAAATTTCCAAAGGGCAAAAATTAGGGCAGATAGAGGCTATGAAGATAATAAAAGACATCATATCCGAGTCTGACGGCATAATCTCTAAGGCTTTTGTCTTAAACGGCGAATCTGTTGAATATGGGCAGAAATTGTTTTTAATTGAGATTTCAAAGCAGAGTTAAATAAAAATTAAAGCGGATTTTAAAATAAAAGAAGCGGGAGACAAGAGTGTTTAATAAAATTTTGATAGCCAATAGAGGAGAAATTGCCTGCCGAGTAATAAGAGCCTGCCGAGAATTAGGCATTAAGACTGTTTCAATACATTCAGAAAGCGATAGAGATTGCCTTCACGTCAAATTAGCAGACCAATCAATTTGCGTAGGTCCAGCCAGCGCCGCAGAGAGTTATCTAAATATACCAAGCATAATAGCGGCTGCAGAAATTTCCGGCGCAGACGCCATACACCCCGGATACGGTTTTTTAGCGGAAAACACTTATTTTGCCGAAGTTTGCGAAGCTTGCGGCATTAAATTTATAGGACCCTCAAAAGAATCAATACAAAAAATGGGCGATAAAATAGCCGCTATCGCTCTTATGAAAAGCGCAAAAGTTCCCGTAGTCCCAGGCTCAGATGGTCCCATAAACAGCGATGACCCCAAAATTTTCTCTCTTGCTGAAAAAATCGGCTACCCAATTATTATAAAAGCGGCAGCCGGCGGCGGCGGGAAAGGAATGAGGATAGTCCCTTCCGCTGAGAGTTTAAAAAACGCCGTAATTTTAGCGCAGACAGAGGCAAAGGCTGCTTTTAGCAATGCCGATGTCTATATGGAAAAATATATAGAAGAGCCGCATCACATTGAATTTCAAATTTTGGGCGACCAATTCGGCAATGTCTGTTATCTGCCTGAAAGAGATTGTTCTATACAGAGAAGGCATCAAAAACTTGTAGAGGAGAGCCCATCTACTTTCATATCTGAAAAATTGAGAAAGGTTATGGGGAAAGCCGCAAGACAAGCGGCTAAAGCCGTCAAATATTCCACTGTAGGCACAGTTGAATTTCTCGTAGATAAAAAAGGTCATTTTTATTTTATGGAGATGAATACGAGAATACAAGTTGAACACCCCGTATCAGAAGCCGTCACAGGCATAGACCTCGTAAAAGAGCAGATTAAACTTGCAGCGGGAGAAAAACTCGCTCTCCATTCAGATAAAATTAAAATTTTAGGACACGCTATAGAATGCCGCATAAATGCAGAAGACCCTGATAAAGATTTTATCCCTTCGCCCGGCAAAATAGGCTTTTTATTTTTGCCCGGAGGCCCCGGCATAAGAGTTGACACTCACGTATACAGCGGATATTCCATACCGCCTTTCTATGATAGTTTGATAGCAAAAATCATAGCCTTTGGCGCAAATAGAGAAGAAGCGATTATTAGAATGTCCCGCGCTTTGAGAGAAGTTGAAATAGAAAATATAAAAAATACTGCGTCTTTGCATTTAAAAATTATGAATAGCGAAAAGTTCCGCAAGGGAAATCCCGCTACCGACTTTTTGCAAAAATATATTTTTAATTCATAGCGCAAACTTTAGAGGCTGAAAATGGATATAAAAAAACTCATTCAAGACAGCATAGACGCTAAAATAAAAATGCTTGAAGACTCTCATATAAAAAGCATAGAGGCTATTGCTGATAAAATAGTTGAGGCTTATAAAAACGGAAAGAAAACAATCATTTGCGGAAACGGCGGCTCGGCTTCAGACGCTTTGCACTTTAGCGCGGAGATGGTCTGCCGTTTTGAAAAAAACAGAGCGGCGCTGCCCTCTATCGCTGTGT
>JAIRQB010000118.1 GCA_031256695.1 Elusimicrobiota bacterium
AATGATGTATTTTGAAGGCAAAGGCGTCAAGCAGGACGCAGATATGGCTGCCGCATTGTTAGTGACAGCGGCTGATAAAGGCGGCTATGCGCCCGCGCAATTTATATTAGGTTCTTGGCAAGAATATGGGAAACTATATAAAGCGGCGGCAGAATTTTATCGCCAAGCGGCAGAGCAGGGGTTTAGTTTGGCTCAATATAGTTTAGGATTGCTTTATCTCAAAGGACAAGGCGTCAAGCAAGATAAAAAGCAGGCGCATTTTTGGCTGGAAAAATCGGCAAATCAAGGATATGAGAAGGCTCAAGAAGCGTTAAAAAATTTGCCTAAATGAACTTTTAGCGGGCGAAAAGATTTAAATTAAGAAAAGCAAGTAAAGGCGGAAATAAGCGCAGTATGAAGGATATTTAAAATAAAAAGGAGATAAATTATGAAAAAAATCAAATTAGGAAAATCGTCTTTGGAAGCCCCGCGCATAGCGGTAGGCTGTATGCGTATTCATTCTTTAAATCAAACTGAGTTGGAATCTTTCATTAGATTTTCAGTAGAAAACGGCGCAAACTTTTTTGACCACGCAGATGTCTATCAATTAGGGCGCTGCGAAGAGATTTTTGCCGAAGCCTTTAAAAATACGGGCATAAAAAGAGAGGATGTAATTTTGCAGACAAAATGCGGCATAGTAAAAGGCAATGGAAAAACCATAGCCTTTGATTTCTCAAAAGAGCGTATTTTGCAGGCAGTAGACGCCAGTTTAAAAAGGCTGCAGACAGATTTTGTTGATATTTTGCTCTTGCACCGTCCTGACCTTTTAGTAGAGCCTCAAGAAGTTGCTGAAGCCTTTGAGAAATTGCATTCAAGCGGAAAGGTAAAGTATTTTGGAGTCTCAAATCAAAAACCTATGCAAATCCAACTCTTGCAAAAATATGTAAAACAGCCTCTTATAATCAATCAACTTCAATTAAATATCTACAATGCCACAATGCTTTCACAAGGTATGCACGTAAATCAATCTTACAATGAAAATGCCGTAGACAGAGACGGCAGCGTTTTAGATTTTTGCCGCATAAACGATATTACAATACAGGCTTGGTCGCCCTTTCAAATAGCGGAGACAAGATTGTTCCAAGGGACTTTTTTAGACAATCCCGCTTTTCCTCAACTCAATGAAAAAATAAATGAAATTGCGGAAAAATACAAAACGTCAAATACCGCTATAGCGGCGGCTTGGATTTTGCGCCATCCTGCAAATATGCAAATTGTCACAGGCACTACAAAAACTGATAGATTAAAAGAATGTTTTAAGGCTTGCGATATTGCGCTGACCCGCAATGAGTGGTATGAGATTTATATAGCGGCTGGACGTATGTTTTCGTAAAGTAAAGAGTTTTTTAGCGCCGTCTCGGCGGCATTTGTTGAGCGGCGCTTTTTTAAATCAGGAGGAAACTAATGCAATCTAAAATTGTGTTGAATAAAAAAGTAGAAAAAGTCGCCTGCGAATTGAGAGATGAACTCAAAAAATCACTAAAAGAATTTAAGGGGCTTTATGTTTACGGTTCTCAAGCGAGGGGCAATTACAATAAATACAGCGATATAGATATTGTGGTAATAATTGATACAAAAAATGTATGGGACAAGAAAAACGACATAATTTGGAATAAGGCAAATCTATTAGGATATAAGCACAATGTTTTTATAGATTTACAGCCCTATACTAGAAAAGAGTTGGAGCGCAACTATATATATTGCTGCGAAGTGGTAGACAAAGGAGTATTTTATAATTGACTCAAAAATTCTAATCAAACTTTCTATAGAGCATTCAGATAAAGCGTTTTTGGCGGCAGAAGATGCTTTAAAACTTGGGCATTTGGAAACTGCGGCAAATAGGATTTATTATTCTATTTTTTATGCAGTTTCTGCATTAGCCGTAAAATATAGTTTTAAAACCTCTAAACACTCTCAACTCAGAGGGTGGTTTAATAAAAAATTTGTCTATGAAGACAAAAAATTCTCCGCTGATTTAAGCGCCATTTATAATAAAACTTTTGCATACAGGGAGAAAAGCGATTACGATATAGTTTTTAAACCTAAAAAAGATGAAGTTAAAAAATTATTCTCTGCATCTAAGAAATTCATAAAAGAAATCAAGAAAGAATTAGGAATAAATGACAAAACAACAAATAAAGCGAGGCAAATAAAACTTTAGATTTTTACTCGTCGCTTTAAGGTATTTCAAAAAAGCAGAGTCTTATAAAATAAATAAAGGCAAAAAGAGCGGCTATGATAAAAACAAACTTTTTGTTTTTGAAAAGCGCTGAGATAATTAAAATAGGCGCAAGAAAAAATAAAGGGTGATAATAAAAAGCGGCGTCAATTTTCCCGCTAAAAAAGTTGAGCCAAGCGCGGCTGAGACCGCAAGCAGGACAAGGAATAGAAAAAAGAGCGCGTATAATACAGCCGTCAAGCGCATATATTAAAAATAAAGAAACAGCAAGACCTAATAAAAGAGGTCTTGCTGTTTTAATTTTGTCCA
>JAIRQB010000203.1 GCA_031256695.1 Elusimicrobiota bacterium
TTCTTTTTTAAAATTTTGTTCGGGATAATCTTTTGAGGTCAAAAGGTTTGCTCCGCCGAAAAATTCAAGCCAAGCATTTGTGTGTTCGCCGCTGCCCGGCATTATCCTCTCGTATAAAACATCTGCATCGGTATTTATAAGAGATGATTTCAAGAGATTAGGATAAAAATGCCCGTCTATTTGGTCTATAGCGTCTCTGACCAGAGCATTATTTTTTTCGCTGGCTAAAAACATCAAAGCATCTGTGATTTTATTGGAAATTCCATTGTCTAAAATAGAATTGACTCGCCCGCCGACTTTTCCTTCATTGCCGTTTTTTGCAATTGACTCAAAATCAACAATATCCGATACCCTTACCCACAGTTGATAATCGCCTGCAGCCGTAGTCATAAAAATATCGTAAAGCGCTCTTCTGTCAAAGGCATTTTTATTGGAGAATATCTTGCCGCTATGCGCCGACAATATAAGAGGGCTTATCATAATCGCCGCGCTGCTCCCTATCGCCGCATATTTGCCGTCTGAACTTGCAACCTTTATTTGCAATTTAGATAAAGCGTCAAAAGAAGCATATGAACCGATAACGGGGCTTACTATTATTTTGTCTGCAAACTGCTTTTCAAAGTCAATTTCCGCTTCCCAAAGCCCATTTAATGAAAAAGAATCAACAACTGATATATTGTCCTCTATTCCATCGGCAGTTGAAAATTTCCCGCCGTTTTCTATCCTAAAAGTCCTAAATGAAAAACTTGAAATGCCGCTGTAAGCATTGCTTGTTGTAAAAACAGAACCTTCATTTACGGTAAAAGCGCCGTTATAAAAAGTAGGCGCTAAAAATAAATCTCCCGCGCCTTCTTTGACAATAGCGCCGGCTGTTCCATATCCAATGATGCCGCCGTTTAATTCTATTTTCCTTCCCTTTGCGGCATTTAAAATAAGTTTTACAGAACCCGCCCCATCTTCTATAAAAATATCATTGTCTATAGCGCCGCCTGCCATTTTATTGCCTGTAAAAATACTATCTCTTTCCACAGCGCTTACGGCAAATTCTGTTTCTTTGGAAGCATTCATACCCCTTATATATACTGCGCCGCCCGAAGATAATGCCGTATTGTTTTCAAATAAAGCATTGGATAATTCCATATTGAATCCTCTGTAAAATACAGCGCCGCCGGCAAAGGCTTGATTGCCGACAAATTCAAAAAATATATTGTTGCCGTTTCTCCTCATCTCTTGCTCGGCATAGAGCGCGCCGCCGGAACTTAAAGAGAGATTGTTTTTGAAAGAAAGCGCCGTTTTTTCAAAAAAAGTCATCCCCGTATAAACATAGACGGCTCCGCCTGGTCCCTGCGCAGTATTTCCTTCAAAAATTATATTTGAATTTATGTATTCGCTCCTTGCCAAATCTAAATTTAAAGCGCCGCCGGCAAGGGCGGAAACATTTGAAGTAAACTTGACTTCTGAAGTTGTAAAACTGACAAGAGAAAAATCTGTATTCGCATAAATAGCACCGCCATTGCCTGCTGAACTATTGCTTGTAAAACTAACTGTTGAGGCTGCAAATCTGACAAAACCTTCATTGGCAATGACAGCGCCGCCATTATTGCCGTCAAAAATAAGGCTTGAACTTGTAAAAGAAACAGTAGAACGCCCGGAAGCCGAAACAGCAGAGCCTTCTGTATTTATAAAGAAAACGCGGGAATTTGAAAAAGAATATAGACCGCCGCTTACAAGCGCCGGATTGATATTGCCTATAAAAGAAACAGAAGAATTTATAAATGAGGCATCTCCTTGCCCTATAGCAGAACCATTTCCAGTAGCATAATTGTTTATAAAAGAAATTGTTGAATTGACAAATTCAATAGTATTGCCGCCGCCCGCGCCTGATATTGCCCCGCCATTCCTGCCCGTATTTCTTATAAAACTCACATTTGAATTATTAAAAATCAATGTATTATTGCCCGGTCTTAAATCAATAGCGCCGCCATAACCGCCTTCGTTAGGTTCTTTCCAGTTATCAATAAATGAAACAACGCTATAATCAAAAATAAGAGTCCCCTTTAACATAGAAATTGCCCCGCCGTTAGCGGCGGCAGAATTGCTGTTAAAAATAACAGCGCTATGCGAAAAAATCATACTGGAAAAATCTATCTCTATTGCGCCGCCGCCTTGCCCTGTGCCATAACCCCTCACGATGGTATTGCCTATAAAACTTGCTGTTGAATTTATAAAAGTGATTCTTGAGCCGCTGCTAGTAATAGCGCCGCCATTGTAGAATGCGGTATTGCTTATAAAAGATATATTGGAATTGTTAAAAGACAATTGCGAGGCATTGCTGTATATTGCCCCGCCATAGTTTCCTGTTGACACATTGCCGTAAAAAACAACTCGCGAATCGGAAACATTTAATTGAGAAGCGCCGCCTATATACAATGCTCCGCCATTGCCAATAGCGCTATTTGAGGAAAAATTTACAGTTGACGCATTGGAAAAAGACATTTGAGAGGCGGCAAATAAGGCAACCGCTCCGCCTACTGAAGAATTATTTCCTGCAGCGCTATTTGATAAAAAATAGACTTCCAGAGTATTTCTCACATTACCGGAACGGAAGAATTCAATAGTTGATGAACTGGCAGTCAAACCCGCGCCGCTAGTAGATATATTATTGGCAAAAGAAATATGCCTTCCGCTGAAAGTTGCAGTTGATTGATTTTGAAGATAAATAGCCGCTCCGTTCCCTATCAATTTAAAATCATTAAAACGAATATCGGCAAAATTGATTTCTTTGTCGCCTAATACAAAACCCCTATATCTATTTCCGCCCGACAATGTCACTGGATTGAGCCTATAAGACTTTATGGTTATCGGCGAAGCAGGCGAACCTGCGCTTATATCTGCCGCCGCAGTTATATCAGCATTCAATGAAAGCGCATCTTCTGAATCCGCATTATTATAAACGCTCACAAAAGAACTCCAAGTGCTGATTGTATAGTCATTGCCAAAAGATAGAGATGAAAAAAGAGCAAAAAAGACAAAGAAAAAGAACTTAAAAACCGCCCTTTTCCCGCGGCGGTTTTTGCAAAAAAAAGACAAGCCGCCATTTTCTTTTCCTAACAAATTGCGATTTGCCGAAAATCCGTCTATTTGTAAATTCATTTTCCTTTCCTCTTTAATCTTTTAACGAATACCAATGAGGGCGCAAGAAATCCAAGCGGCATTGAGAACCTATTGAGGGACCGATAAAACGTCTCCCCTTTTGAATGCGTATCTCGCTGCCGTTGACATCTACGGCATAGTCAATAATCTCGCCTAAAAATGCTTTCCGCTTGACAATGCCGGGAACGCCGCCCTCTGATACAAAATCTATTTCAGACGGTCTGCTGGCAAGAGTAATTTCGCCCTCGCTTTTTAAAGCATCGCTCGGCATTTCTTTAAACTGCAATGCCTGACTGCCGCCCGCTATTATATTGCCGTTTGCAACCTTTACATTTAAGAAATTAGAAAGCCCTATAAAACTAAAAACAAATTTATTTGACGGCTCATTGTAGACCTTTAAAGGAGTGTCTATTTGCTGAACTATGCCGAGTTTCATTACCAAAATCCTGTCTGATAAAGCCATAGCCTCTGCTTGGTCGTGAGTTACATATATAATTGCAAAACCATAGACTTTTTGAAGGTCTTTAATTTCAAACCTCATCTCTTCGCGCAAATGAGGGTCTAAACTTGAAAGAGGCTCGTCTAAAAGCATCACTTTCGGATTTATAGCCAAAGCCCGAGCGAGAGCCACTCTTTGCTTGCCGCCGCCTGATAAATCAGCAGGACTTTTTTTAGCGGCTTCCAAAAGATTTGTATGTTTTAAAGCCTCATTTGTCCTTTTTGCTATCTCATCTCTTTTTATACCTTTCAATTTTAAGGGAAAAGCGACATTCTCATAAACGGTTAAATGGGGCCACACGGCAAAAGCCTGAAAAACCATACCAAAATTCCTCTTTTCAGGCGGCAAATAATAGCCCTTTGCCTTTGAACTCAAAAGAGAATCGCCTACATAAATTTCCCCATCGTCTAAATCCTCAAACCCTGCTACCATCCTCAAAGTTGTAGTCTTGCCGCAACCGGAAGGACCGAGCATAGAAAAGCATTCGCCTTCTTTTATGTCTATATTTAATTTATTGACGGCTATTACATCGCCGAATCTTTTTGTGACATCTACTAATTTAACGTAAGACATTTTGACCTCTACACTCTTAAATTTTAATCATCTTTTTAATAGTAAATTGTCAGCGCAAAAGCGCCGTCAATTTACTTAAAATGCCGTTTAACATTTAACTGTCTTTTGCGCCTAAAACTTTTTTAATAAAAATCTGCCCTAATACTATTATTATCAAGGCTATGCCCGCCAAAGCGGCTGAATAAACAGTCTCTCCGTCCTCATTTAAAGTATAAATTGCCACTCCCAGCGTGCGCGTAGCCGGCGAATAAAGCATTACAGATACAGTCAATTCTCTAAGCGAGGGCAAAAAAATCAAAAAGAAAGCAGACAGCATACCCGGTCTAACCAAAGGTAAAACTATATCTTTTAATGTCCGCCCTACCGTAGCGCCGCAGGCTTGAGCGGCTTCCATAAGACTATCGTGAACTTGAGAAAGAGCCGCTGAATTTGCCTTTAATGAAAAAGCCATATAGCGCGCTATATATGCCACAAGAATAATCCAAACTGTATTGTATATATTGATGCCGAATTTACCGCCCCAAGCCAAAATTACGCCCAAAGCGATTACTGAACCGGGGACAGAAAAAGGCAAAACTCCTAAAAACTCTAAAATGCCTTTGCCGCGGACTTTCATCTTTACCAAAACATATGAAATCATAACGCCTGCAAACATAGTGATAATTGCCGCAGAAAGCCCTAAAGTGACGCTGTTAAAAATAGCATCTTTTGTAAGTTTCCAGCCGAACAATACATATTTA
Organism: Elusimicrobiota bacterium; assembly: GCA_031256695.1. Classification (GTDB taxonomy): domain Bacteria; phylum Elusimicrobiota; class Endomicrobiia; order Endomicrobiales; family Endomicrobiaceae; genus JAIRQB01. Next base: position 4,966 of record JAIRQB010000203.1, read on the forward strand.
TAGTTTTCCAAACTCAAATTTTCTGCAGTGAAGGGAAGCCCATATGTTTTTAAACCGCCTACTAAAAAAATTGTAATTGTCGGAAGCAA
>JAIRQB010000208.1 GCA_031256695.1 Elusimicrobiota bacterium
TCTATAACTTCTCCATTGCTCATACCGCCTTCTATGCCGCCCGCTCTATTTGTTTTTCTATAAAATCCTTTTTCTTTTTTATAAAAAATTTCATCGCTTGCATTTGAGCCTAAAACCCCCGCCAAATTTGAACCCAGCCCGAATTCCACAGATTTTACAGCCTGTATTGACATTAAACTTTGGGCAAGACGCCCGTCTAATTTTAAATCCCATTGAGTATGACTGCCTAAACCTGCGGGAACGCCCGTTATTTTGACAATAAATTTCCCGCCGAGCGTGTCGCCTTTTTGCGCCGTTTCTTCTATCAAAGCAATCATTTTTTTTGACGCTTCTTCATCAGGGCAACTGAGCGGAGACTTTGCGGCTTTTATGAGGATTTTATTTAGAGGCAGTTTTTCAAAATCAGCGCAAATGCCGCCTATTTGCGAAACAAAAGAATAAACATTTATGCCGAAAACTTTTAAGAAAATTTTGCAAATAGCGCCCGCCGCCGCGCGCCCCGCGGTCTCCCGCGCTGAAGCCCTTTCTAATATATCTCTAAAATCGCTAACTCCATATTTCATATACCCCGCTAAATCAGCGTGACCCGGACGCGGTTTTTGAAGCGGCGCATTTATTTTGTCGGCGGGAAATTCCGACATCAAGTTTTTATTATTTTCCCAATCTCTATTTTTGATAAAAATAGTTATTGGAGAGCCTAAAGTTCTGCCTTGTCTAATGCCTGACAGAATTTCTGCTCCGTCTTTTTCTATTTTCATTCTTGCGCCGCGCCCATAGCCGCTTTGACGCCTGATGAGTTCCAAATCTATATCTTTTATTTTGATTGACAGCCCCGCGGGAATGCCTTCAAGGATAGATATTATTCCTTTGCCGTGCGATTCGCCTGCGGTAATTAGTCTGAGCATATTTTTCCCTTCTGCCTTTTTGCCTTTCTGCCTTTGTTTTCCGACGGCATAATAATTTTAATCGGAAAATGTTTTTAAAATATCCGCCATTCTTATAGGTCTTGTCAAACTTATTCCTTCTAGAGAAGTGCAACGGCTTAAAGCCACATATAATTGTCCGGGCGCAAAAGCGCCGAATTCCATATCAACTATTATATTGTCAAAAGTTTTTCCTTGACTTTTATGGACAGTCACAGCCCAAGCGAGTTTTAGAGGATATTGCGTGAAAGAACCGGCGCTTTCAGTTTCTATTTGCTGCATCCGTTCATTCCACTTATATTTAAAAAGTTCCCATTTATATTGCCCTACGCTTTCTATTCGCCCATTTGGAAATTTGACATAGACGAGCATAGTTGCAGAATCTATATCGGGTCTTATATCGTCAACTGTTCCAATGCTGCCGTTTACCCATCGGTCTTGCGCATCATTGTTTAACAGCATCACTTGAGCGCCTTTTTTTAAAACTAAATGCGCTTGCGCGGGAAAAACATTTGAATTTGCGTCCACATTTTCTGTTTGGGCAAAAAAATCAAAAGATTTTTCTTGGATTTTTGAAAGGTATTGGGAATTTATTCTGTCTGACTTGGCATTTGTAATAGCCAAATAAACAGTTTTTCCGCCGTTTAAAGACGGCAGCGTTTTTAATACTCGGCTGTTTAAAAGCGCTAAATCTTGACCGCTTACTTTTCCATCGCGTATTAGGTTTAGCAAATTTATAAAGTTTTCATCTTGCTGCCTGTAATTTTTTTTCAATTCTATAGTGTGCAGCATACAATTATTTAAAGATTTGGCGCTTAAAAAAAACGGAGAAGCATACACAGAGCGGAAAATATCAGCCTCTTCGCGTTTTACAACGGGCGGCAATTGTTTTAAATCTCCTATAAAAACCATTTGAACGCCGCCGAAGGGCAGGGAACGGACTCCTCTGTTAAGGCATAAAAATTTATCTATGCAGTCAAGCAAGTCGCAGCGGAGCATAGAAACTTCGTCAATAATGATAGTTTCAACTTTTTTATAAATTGAATTGTCTTTCAAGGTTTTCTTTTTGATTTTAGAGAGGGAAATGTCGGGTTTGAATTTAAAAAAGGAATGTATTGTTTGACCGCCGGCATTTAATGCGGCTACTCCCGTAGGCGCTAAGACAACTGTTTTCTTTTTAGCGATTGTCAAATAATACTGCAAAAAAGTGGTCTTGCCGCAGCCGGCATTGCCGTTTACAAAAATACAATCATTGGTTAGAGAAATTAAATCGGCTGCTTCTTTAAAATCAGAGTTTATTTCTATTTCCATTGTTTGCATTTCCTAATGCCAGCGCCAAAGGTCTATTTATGCCGCTGGCAATATATCCTGCGCCGAAGCCGTTGTCTATATTTACAGTTGATACGCTATTAGCGCAAGAGTTCAACATAGACAAAAGAGCAGAAAGCCCTTTAAAACCCGCGCCGTAGCATATACTCGTAGGGACGGCAATCACTGGACAACTTGCCAAGCCGCCTATAACGCTCGGCAATGCCCCTTCCATTCCCGCTACAGCGATAATGACATTTGCTTTTAAAAGCACTTCGTATTTGGATAAAAGCCTGTGAATACCGGCTACTCCTACATCATATAAGCGGACGACATTGTTTCCTAAAGTCTCGGCTGTGATAGCGGCTTCCTCGCATATAGGCATATCGCTTGTTCCGCCCGATGCTATGACGATATTCCCTATCTTTTCAATTGGCGCAGGGCATATCACAGCAAGATTTGCCGTTTCGCTATAGTTCAAAACAAAATTTTTTTTTAAAAAATCGGCATTCTCTTTATTTATTCGGGTGGCTAAAATGTTTTTTAATCCTGCTTCCGCCATAGACGAAACTATTCCAAAAATCTGTTCTTTTGTTTTATTTTGAGCAAAAATTACTTCTTGAGAGCCTTGTCTAATTTGCCTGTGAAAATCCAATTTAGCGTAGTCCAAATCTTTAAAAGGCGCAATTTGCATCTGAAAGAGAGCATCGCTTGGCGCAATTTTGCCGTCTTTTACATTCTCTAATAATTCTAATATCTCGTCTTTATTCATATTTTTTGATTTTGTTTTTAGGCAAGATGCCCTGTTGAGTTAAGTCTTGCGGGCTGCCCTGTTGAGTTAAGTCTTGCGGGCTGCCCTGTTGAGTTAAGTCTTGCGGGCTGCCCTGTTGAGTTAAATCCTGCGGGCTGCTATATTGAATTAAGTTCAGGACTGCCGTATTTTTGCAGATTTCTGCTTTTAGAATATTTTTATTCTATTTAGCGGCCAATATCGGACAAGAGCCTTCCCTCTGATATTTCCTTCAGGCATAGGACCAAAAAATCTTCCGTCAAAAGAATAATCGCGGTTATCGCCCAGCATCAAATAATGCCCTTGCGGCACTGTTACTGGACCAAAATTGTCCCTTAT